>JAKSBO010000077.1 GCA_022361095.1 Desulfobacterales bacterium
CTTATTGGTACTTTCATATAAAAATGCTATATAACAGCCATGGGCGGCCCTGACACATATCAACTGCCAGGTATAGCCCAAAACAAAGCGTAAAGGATCTGAGTCACGTACCTAAGACTTTCATCTAAGACAGAATTTTTTATCAATTCGTTAAAATAATAGGGAGGAAAACATGGCAACAACCAATGACAATCTAAAAGAGGCGTTTGCAGGTGAAAGCCAGGCCAACCAAAAATACAAGGCCTTTGCCAAAAAAGCTGAAAAAGAAGGGTTTAAAAATATTTCAAAACTGTTCAAAACCACTGCCGAAGCGGAACGGATTCATGCCGAGGGCCATCTGGCCGCCCTGGGTAAGATCGCATCAACCGCTGAAAACCTCCAGGCCGCCATTGACGGTGAAACCGATGAGTTTACAAACATGTACCCGCCCATGCTGGAACAGGCGGAAGCCGACGGCCATAAAGCCAAGATCATGTTTAAATTTGCTTTGGGTGCCGAAGAAGTACACGCCGATCTTTACACCAAAGCTTTAGAAGCGGTGAAAAACGGCGTTGATCTGGATGTAAGCGATTTTTACCTGTGCCCGGTCTGCGGTTACATCGAACTGGGTACAGCACCTGAAAAATGTCCAATCTGCTCGGCCAAACAATCCAAATTTGTTCAGATTGACTAATTGGGTATCTGCCGGTTCCGGACACGGTACACTGTCTTGGAGCCGGTCCGTCAACTTCCTGGGCCATGGAAGCAAAACCAGGCCGGTGTTTTTTTCAGATTAAATCGTATATGTCAATTACATTCGTGCTATATTTCTTTAAATTATAGATATTCGGGGCATTTTCATTCCCCATAAAAAAGCGTATGGACGAATTTTAAAATTTTCGCCGCATGAACGGCTTAGCTCAAAATTCCGATAGTCACACTTGGTTTTTAAAAGGAAAAATAATGGTAATACCAGAAAATAGCCGTATCGTTATTTTTGGGGCTTCCGGAGATCTCACCTACCGAAAGTTGATTCCCGCCTTGTACCACTTATTCGAAAACAACCAGATGCCGTCTTCATTTGCAATACTGGGGGCAAGCCGCACTGAATACAGCGATGATGCTTACCGCCAGAAACTTAAAAATTCACTCACTGAGCAGGAACAGACAGATCCTCAATTACTGGGGGCATTTTGTGAACATCTTTATTACCAGACATTGAACACCTCGGATGTTGATGACTATACGCAATTAAAAAGGCGTCTCGGCCAATTAGACCGGCACTATAATTTTAAACGGCAAAATACGTTATTCTATCTTGCGACCCCACCAAGCCTTTACGATATTATCCCCGGATGTTTGGCAGCACATAAATTAAATGACGTAACCAATGGCTGGAAAAGGTTGATCATAGAGAAACCATTTGGCTATGATCTTAGGTCGGCTAAATCCTTAGATATTGAAATTCAAAAACACTTTAAAGAACAGCAGATTTACCGTATTGATCACTACCTTGGCAAAGAGACCGTACAGAACCTGCTGGTTTTCCGATTTGCCAATGGTATTTTCGAACCGCTCTGGAACCGAAATTTTATCGATTACGTCGAAATCACCGGAGCCGAATTCCTGGGGGTTGAGGAACGGGGCGGATATTATGACAACAGCGGTGCCGTGCGTGACATGTTTCAAAACCACCTGCTTCAGGTTCTGGCCATGGTTGCCATGGAACCACCGGCCGCCATCAACGCCGACGCAATCCGTAACGAAGTCAGCAACGTCTTAAATTGCCTTGAACCATTGACCGATGAATGTCTGAAAAACGATCTGGTACTCGGCCAGTACACGGAATCAATGGTAAAGGGGCAGTTACTGAAAAGTTACCGCAATGAGCATGGTGTGCCAAAAGACTCCCGCACCGAGACCTACGTCGCGTTAAAGATGTTCATTGAAACCCCGCGCTGGCAGGGCATTCCATTTTATGTGCGTTCAGGTAAACGCCTGCCGACCCGGGTGACGGAAGTTGTTATTCATTTGAAACGAACCCCACACCCTGTCTTCGCTCAAAATGCACCGGGAAACAAGCTGATTATCCGTATCCAACCCGATGAAGGCATACTCATGAACTTCGGCCTCAAAGAACCGGGCGCAGGGTTCCGCGCAAAAAGTGTCTCTATGAATTTTCATTATGATTCATTGGAAAATATTCAAATGCTGACCGCCTATGAACGGTTACTGCTTGATGCACTTAACGGTGATGCCACCTTGTTCGCACGCACAGATGCCGTTGAGGCCTGCTGGGAATTTGTCCAGCCCATACTCAATTACAAACAGGCGCCCCAATCGCTTTTCGGCTATGCCTGCGGGACATGGGGCCCAAAAGAGGCGGATGCTTTATTACGGCAAGACGGCAGAAACTGGCGTTTTCCTTGTAAAAATTTAACGAATACGGATTACTGTGAATTATGATGAATCATACAATTTTCGATACGGCTGTCGGGGTGATTGAATCTTTAGCCAACGACTTTAAAACATACGGTTTACAAAAAAATACCGTCCATATTTCATTGTCCGGGGGCAGTACGCCAAAGATGCTGTTTCAACATCTTGCACAAACGCCCCAGGCAACGGATATAAACTGGGCAAATCTGCACTTTTGGTGGGGTGATGAAAGATGTGTTCCCCCAACTGACCCGGAAAGCAATTTTGGGCAGGCCAATGCCCTTCTTTTCAGCCGGGTCTCCATTCCCGCCGGAAATATTCACCGCATTTCAGGTGAAAACGATCCACCCAAAGAAGCCCAACGGTATGCAGAGGAAATGGCCGGCACAATACCGGTTCATGACGGCGTACCTGTTTTTGACTGGATTTTATTGGGCATTGGCCCGGATGGGCATACAGCCTCTTTATTCCCGGGTAAAACAAACTACCATGAACGAACCCTGACCATTGTAGCGGCACACCCTGAATCAGGCCAACTTCGGGTATCCAAGACCGCAACCGTACTCAAAGCCGCTAAACGGCTCACATACATTGTTTTAGGTTCAGGCAAGCAGGATATTGTAAACAAAATTCATACGCATTCTGCCAAAACCCTCTCATATCCGGCAGCGAGAATAACCTCGGACAACGGCAGAACCGAATGGTATCTGGATAAACATGCAGCCCAAAAAATTATTTAAGGAGAACCTGTGTATGAAGGGTGACATTGGTGTAATCGGACTGGCGGTCATGGGGCAGAACCTTATTTTAAATATGAATGATCATGATTTTAAAGTCGTTGCCCATAACCGTACGGCCGCCAAGATTGATGACTTTTTAGCCGGACCTGCAAAAGATACGAAAATCATTGGCGCATACACGCTTGAACAGTTGGTCCACACATTAAAATCACCCCGCATAATCATGCTGATGGTGCGTGCAGGCACTGTGGTCGACGCGTTTATCGAACAACTTACCCCCCTTTTAGATCAAGGCGATATCATTATTGACGGCGGCAATACTTACTATCCGGACACAAATCGCCGGGTCGGGGCGCTAGGGAAAAAAGGGATTTATTTCATAGGCGCGGGCGTTTCCGGAGGTGAAGAAGGCGCCCGCTTTGGTCCGTCCATTATGCCGGGCGGTGCACCGGAAGCATGGCCGTCAGTCAAACCGATCTTCCAGGCGATCTCGGCAAAAGTCAATGGAAACGAACCCTGTTGTGACTGGGTCGGCAATGATGGTGCCGGCCACTTTGTCAAGATGGTTCATAACGGCATTGAATATGGTGATATGCAGCTTATCTGCGAAGCATATCATTTCATGAAAGACGGCATGGGGCTGAATCATGAAGAGATGCAGGCCTCATTTTCCGCCTGGAATCAAACGGAACTGAACAGTTATCTGGTTGAAATAACATCAGAGATACTCGGATTTAAAGATAAAGACGGGCAGGTGCTTTTAGAAAAAATCTTAGATACCGCCGGACAAAAGGGAACCGGGAAATGGACAGGGATTAATGCATTGGATCTCGGCATCCCGCTTACATTAATAAGCGAATCCGTATTCTCCCGCTGCTTGTCCGCTTTAAAAAATCAGCGAGTAGACGCGTCTAAGTGCTTTAACAAATCAATACATAAAATTGAAGGGGATAAGGACCAGTGGCTGGAGGCGTTGCGCCAAGCCCTGCTCGGGTCCAAAATAATTTCATATGCCCAAGGGTTTATGCTCATGCGTGAAGCCTCTGATAAAAATAACTGGCATCTGAATTACGGTAATGTTGCTTTGATGTGGCGCGGTGGATGCATCATTCGCTCAGCATTCCTTGGCGATATCCGTGACGCGTTTTATAAAAATCCGGAACTTGAATTTTTAGGATCCGACACTTACTTTAAAGACATTTTAGAAAAGTGCCTGACGGCCTGGCGTAAAATTGCGGCCACATCAATTGAACACGGAATTCCGATGCCCTGTATGACATCAGCCCTTACCTTCCTAGACGGCTATACCTGCGCCCGCTTGCCTGCAAATCTGCTTCAAGCCCAACGGGATTATTTTGGTGCCCACACCTATGAACGCATTGATTTCCCCCGGGGCAAATTCTTCCATACAAATTGGACAGGGTCAGGCGGTACCACAGCATCAACAACCTATGACGTATAAAATCAGCCGCTACAGGCCGAGCGGGAATGCCAAGATCCGGATTCACCTCATAACAAAGCACCAAGTCCCCCGGAGAGCCGCATACCCCAATAGCTCATACCGGTTTTCATTCTGATGCCGTCCAACTCATGCGGTTTTTACTTTCCGGCCAAGGTAGGAGATAAAATCCTCATAGGGCATGGGTTTGGCGAACAGATAGCCCTGGATCATATCGCATGCCTCTGCCGCAAGGTAATCCAGCTGGCTTTTGGTCTCCACGCCTTCGGCGATGGTTTTCAGCGACATGGCCCGGGCCATGGCAAGGGCGGCCCGCACAATAGCCCTGCTTGAATCATCCTTCTCAATACCGCGGATCAGGGAGGCATCCAGTTTCAAGGCGGTCAAGGGCAGATTTTTAATGGAATTCAGCGAAGAGTAACCGGTTCCAAAATCATCCAGCTCCACCTGCAGGCCGATACTTCGAAGTTCCTTCATAATTTTTCCGGCACGGTTGATGTCCTGGACAAGACTGGTTTCGGTCAGTTCAAATTTCAATCGCAACGGTGTGGCACCGGTTTCATGCAATACCTGTTTAACGGTTTTAATAAAATTTTCATCGGCAAACTGCAGGGCACTGATATTGACGGCCAGGGCAAAATGTTCCGGAAGCTGGTACTTTTCCAAATCTATGACAATATTGCAGGCCTGCTTAAGCACCCATTCTCCCAAAGGCAGAATCAGACCGGTGCTTTCAGCCACAGAGATGAACGCTTCAGGGCTGACGGGCGGTTTATCCCGGGGCAGCCATCTGAGCAGGGCCTCTGCCCCGCAAAGCACCCCGTCATTCAAGACCTGGGGCTGAAGGTACAAAGAGAATTCGCCGTCATCCAGAC
>JAKSBO010000269.1 GCA_022361095.1 Desulfobacterales bacterium
AAGCTGAATATGAGGCATCCCTGACAGCCTATGGGTATTATAATGACTTGGTCATTGAGGCCCCCGGCCATCCCCTGGCCCGGATATATAAAGAGTTTTAAGGTTATGAACAGGCCTTTGGTCGGCATCGCAGCGATCGTTACTCATAATAAAAAAGTGTTGTTGGGAAAGAGGAAGGGCGCACATGGGGCCGGTTGCTGGGCGTTTCCCGGCGGACATTTGGAATTTAACGAATCCATTGAAGGTTGCGCGGCCCGGGAGGTTTACGAAGAGACCGGCCTTTTTGTCAAAAATTGCCGATACGCCGCCTGTACCAACGATATATTTAAGGATAATAACAAGCACTATGTGACATTGTTTGTTGTTTGTGAATATGAATCCGGAAAACCGGAAATCAAAGAGCCGGATAAATGTGACGCATGGAAATGGTTTTCGTGGAACCATTTCCCAACCCCGTTGTTTTTATCGTTGAGAAATTTACTTGATCAAGATTTTAACCCCTTCCTGACCGGTGTCGTTCAGAGCCGTTTTGATTTGGAAAAATAACAGAGCCCATGGCGGGGAGGTGGAAGATCAGGGCCTTTCCCATGTTCAAAAAGCGTTCAGCGTTAAAATTTTCAAGTTTTCGTTCGGATACCGGTTCAAATTGCCGGGATTACTCCAGAGCCTTACGAACGGTGTGTGCCATTTCTTTGATTGTTACGGGTTTCATGACCACTGCGGCGATGTCGACGTTGTCTGGAAAATCGGTATTTAGCCGGTTGGTGTGCCCGGTACAGATAATAACAGGAATGTCCGGGCGGATTTTTTTTATTTTGTAACTAAGTTCAAGGCCGTTGAGGTGGGGCATGGTCATATCCGTGATGACCAAATCGAATCGGGAAGGTGATGCGTTGAATGCGGCCAGGGCTTTTTGGGGCTCCTGATGGATTTTCACCGTGTAACCCAAGTTCATCAGCATGGCGCCCATCATGTCGGTCAGCTCTTTTTCATCGTCCACCAGGAGAATTTTTTGCTCTCCTTTTGGGAGGGGACCGGTATCCGCGGGAAGTTCGTCTTCCGGGGGCATGTGGCTTGCGGGCAACAGAATAGTGAACACTGATCCGCTGCCCATCTCACTTTTAACGGATATGGCACCGCCATGGTTGTGGACAATGCCATGGACAATGGCCAGTCCCATGCCTGATCCCTTGCCGATCTGCTTGGTGGTGAAGTAGGGATCAAAAATTCTGTCCTGGATGGCCGGTTCAATGCCTGTGCCGGTGTCTTCAACGGTAAACCGGATGGCCTCGGCCGCCTTGCATGCCTTTAGTTCCGGGGGGGGTAAATCATCTGTATTTACTGTTTCCAGACGGATGGTCAGGGTGCCGCCGCCGGGCTCCATGGCCTGTGCTGCATTGTTGCACAGGTTTATAACGGCTTGCTGGATTTGTGTGGGATTGGCATTGATGGTTTGTACCGGCTCATCAATGTCGCACACAATTTCAATGGATGAGGGAATGGATGCCCTTAAAAAATTCACCGTATCGGTCATTAATTTTTCCGGATTTATAAGCTGTTTCACCTGTTCTGACTGCCGGCTGAAACTGAGCAGTTGCAGAACAACTTCTTTGGCCCTCAGACAGGCGGCCTGAATCTGATTAATGCGCGGCCCGGCCGGATGTTTTTCGGGCAGATCCAGTACTGCCAGTTGGGCATTTCCCAGAATGATTCCCAGAATGTTGTTGAAATCATGGGATATGCCGCCGGCCAGGGTGCCGATGGATTCCATTTTTTGGGCCTGGATTAGTTGGCGCTGTAAAGCGCCTTTCTCTTTCTCGGCTTTTTTATGATCCGTTATGTCCGTGGCGGAACCGACAATGGCCACGGTCCTGCCGTTTTCAACAACCGGGTTCTCCCGAATTTCCACTACGATTTCATGCCCTTTTTCCCTTTTTAATTCAAGTTCATACGGGGGCTGGCGCTGCCCGGTTCTGATGGCCTTTTCCGTGTATTCAAACCCCCTGAGATTGATGGGGTTGTCCGTGACAAAATCAGTCCATCTCGTCATGGCATCTTCGGGCTCGCAGAGCAGGATCTGTCTGCATTGGGGACTGACATAGGTAAGTTTATGGTCTGGTGTGTGGGCGTAATACATGCTGGTGCTGTTTTCCAGGATGTTTCGAAGCTTTTCTTCATTTTCCCGCAGGGCCTGTTCCGTAATGATTCTTTCCCGGGTCTCTTTTGCAAGCTTGCGATTTCGGCACATGACAGTAAAAATCGTGCAGGCAGTGAACAAAAGGAGCAGGATAATATAGAGATACATATCTTTGGGGTTGACGCCATATTCATATTTGACGGACAGCCATTGATTCCGAATCTCGTTTTTTTGTTGGGAAGACATGGCGGCAAGCGCTTTATTCAGAATTGTGAGCAGTTCCCGGTGTCCCTTGGGTACGGCCATATACAGCGGATAATTGTCATAGGGTGTCGGTGCTGCGATTTTAAGATTGGTTAATCCTTTTTTATGAATCAGATAGGTCGCTGCTGCCAGGTTCTCTATGGCGGCATCCGCCCATGAAAAGGAGACCGCTTCAAGCCCCTGTAACGGGGATTGCACATAAAACGGTGTAAAGTCAATTCCCTCCCTGGAAAGCCACTCCCCGGTAATGGTTTGGGGCACCACGGCCAGGGTCTTTTCATGAAGATCCTCAATGCCGCTCATAAAGGAGCTGTTGTCACGGGTGACAATAATCAGGGGGAACGTCAGGTAAGGTACGGAAAAATCAAGATAGGTTTCCCGTCCGGCGGTTTTTGCAATACAGGGGATCAGGTCAATGTCTCCTTGCCGGGCACGTTCCAGCACCTGGGGCCAGGCAAGGTTTGCAAGGCTGCGCAGTTTAAGCCCTAGTGCCGCTGCTGCCTGGGTGGTGTAATCGGCTGACATGCCTTTTAATTTGTCCGTTTCATAAAAATGAAACGGGGGAAAGAATTGAGGGCCTGCAATGGTTATCGTGGGATGTTTGGCAAGCCAGGCCTTTTCGGCTTGGGTCAGCTGAATGGTGCATGCTGCATTCTTTGCTGTATTTACAGCATGGGAATATGCAGGAACAGTAAACGACAGTCCCAAAATGAGTGCCGGTATCATAATGCGTTTTTTAAAATAACGCCGAAAGTAGCTTTTCAACAAATTATCCAAATACCTGCTGTCTTTGTTTTTCCCAAAGGCGACCGTCAATAGTTTTAATTTGTATTAGTATGTATCTGAACTCAAGAAGGGCGTCAAATAACTTATGACCGATAGATTGAAAAATTGCTTTCTGAGATTTGGTACGGCACAGGTGATGATCCGGTTTTGGTGCGAACCGTTTTTTTACTTTTTCCAGGAAGCGCTCTTAATGGGGCAGGGCGGTTTGGTCCAGTACTTTTCTGATGGTGGGCATAATCTCCTTCATGAACAGGGGCTTGGTGATGATGGCTTTAATCTTTGCCTCTTCGATTCTTGCACGCGACAAGGCATGGCTGTACCCGGTCATGAGAATGATGGGGATGTTAAAGGGAAGTTCCAACAATCGTTGGGCAAGTTCTAATCCGGTCATTTTGGGCATGGTCATGTCCGATAAAATCAGGTCAATACGGTCATGATGCTTTTTGATATACCCCAGGGCTGCATGGCCGTTGGCTTCGGTGTGAACGGTGTATCCGTCCATATTGAGCATCCGGGTACCGATTTTTAGAATGGACGGTTCGTCGTCCACCAGGAGGATATTCTCCGTTCCTGCCCAGTGTTCCATTCGAGCCGGAGTCGAGACGGATGCTGAACCGGTTTTTGAAATGGGAAAGTACAGGGTAAAACAGGAGCCTTTCCCCCGGGTGGATTCCACCACAATTTCTCCGCCGCAGTCCTTTACAATGCCCTGGACAACAGAGAGTCCCAATCCGGTGCCTTCACCAATTCCCTTGGTGGTAAAGTACGGGTCAAAAATAGATTCCATCAGATCCGGCGGGATGCCGGTTCCGGTATCTTTAACCATCAGCTTTAAATGGGAGCAATCCTTTAACGGGGTCAGATCCTCCGCGTTTATCGCTTCCCGGCTGACCTGGGCCAAAGATACCTGCAGGGTGCCGCCGGTCTCTTCCATGGCGTGGAAGGCATTGGTGCAAAGGTTCATCATGATTTGGTGGACCTGGGTGGGGTCAGCCAGAACTGTTTCCTGGGTTTTATTCACGAGATTGATGATTTCAATATTGGACGGCAGGGTGGATCTTAAAAGCTTAAGCACTTCATTAATAATCAGATCCATTCGAACCGGAAGTTTCTCACTGTCCCCCATGCGGCTGAAGGTCAGAATCTGTTTGACCAGATCGCCTGCCCGTTGGGCTGCTTTTAAAATTTCCGATAGATCATCACTAAGCGAATCACGCGTATCAGTCCTTGATTGGGCCAGGGTTGCAAATCCGTGAATTGCGGTCAGGATATTGTTAAAATCATGGGCCACGCCTCCGGCAAGCGTTCCTAACGATTCCATTTTTTGGGCCTGGCGCAGCCGGGTTTCCACAGACACCCTTTCGGTAATGTCTTCTACCAGCAGCACCGCCCCCTTGATCTGACCATTGCCGTCTTTCAAAGGAGAGGAGAGCAACTGGTACGTGATATCACCTTTCATCGCGGTGTGCTTATGGGTCTTCCCGTCTTTCAGGGTTTTCGCTACCGGGCAGTTTTTAAAGTCAGGCGAACCATTGGTGAAAAACGTGAAGCTTTCATAGCACTTTACCCCGGTTTGGAGATTGATCCGGGGAAACCACTGGTGCATACACGTATTGATTTCCAGAATCGTAAAGTCCTGGTTGATAAGGGCCACGCCGATGCCGATGTTTTCCACAATGCTTTTATATTTGGCCTCGGACTGCCTGAGCCGGAATTCGGAATCCTGGCGGTGGATGGCATATTCAATGGTCTGGGTGAGGTAATGATTGGGAATCAGCCCTTTGCAGATATAATCCTGGGCCCCCATCTGAACGGCCTCAATGCCGATGTTTTCATCGTCATTGCCGGTGATGACCACAATGGGAATAAATGGGTACTTTGCTTTGATTGTTTGGATGGTTGAAACGCCATGGCTGTCCGGGAGCCCCAGATCCAGGAGCACAAGATCTATTTTGTGGGCGGACAGAAAATCCATTGCCTCACCCAGGCGCTCTTTAACGTAAAGCAAATAGGCGGAATGCTTTTTTTCCGTTAATATTATACGGATCAGCTCCGCATCTGCCGGGTTGTCCTCCACCAAAAGGATATGCTTTTGAATGATATCCATAGGCTATTCTCCGTGATGGGGCAGTACCACAATTGACATCCAGAACTCTTTAATGTTGCCCACTACTTTGAAAAATTGATTTATATCCAGGGGCTTGGTTATATAGCAGTTGGCATGCAGTTTATAGGATCTGATAACGTCCTGGTCAGCCTTGGAAGAGGTCAGGATCACTACGGGTATGGTTTTGAACTTGTCATCGGATTTAATCTCGGCCAGCACCTCCCTGCCGTCTTTTTTGGGCAGGTTCAGGTCCAAAAGGATAATATCGGGCCGGGGGGCATTGGTATACGGTCCCTGCCGGTGAAGAAATTCCATGGCCTGGACCCCGTCTTCAGCCACATGAAGTTTGTTGATAAATTTGGAATTTTCAAGGGCCTCTTTGGCAAGTTCCGCATCGCCGGGATTGTCTTCCACCAGAAGAATGGTGACGGGTTTTGGATTTGTCGGCTCCATGTTTTCTCCTCCGCTTAAGATATAAGATGGTCCGGGGCATACACGGATTTTTCAACGCATGTTGACGGCTGAACCTTAGCCCCATCGTTCAAGGCAGCCCATGGTTGTTATGTTGGAAGCGCGATATGAAAAATCGTTCCTTTTCCGGGCTCTGATTCCGCCCAGATCCATCCGTTATGGCGCAGGACAATACGCTTGCATACCGCAAGCCCAATGCCTGTACCCGAATACTCCTGGCGTGTGTGCAGGCGCTTGAATATAAAAAAAATTTGATGAATGAATTCGGCTTCAATGCCAATGCCGTTATCCTGAACATGGATCAGCCGGTGATTATCCATTTTTTTAGAAAATATTCGGATTTCAGGCGGTTTGCCTTTGCAGAATTTAATGGCATTGGCCACTAGGTTTTGAAACAGCATAACCATCTGGTTTCTGTCGGCTCTGACCATGGGAAGCCCTGATGCCTCTATTTTGGCGCCGGTTTCCCGGATGACCAGTTGCAGGTTGCTTTGAACTTCGTCAATCACGTCGTTAAGATCTGTTTTTTCGAATTCCCGGCCATGGGTATTGACCCTTGAAAAACTTAACAGATCCTGAATCAGTCTCTGCATCCGGGTGGCCCCGTCTATTGAGAATTGAATCCATTTATGGGCTTTTTCATCCAGTTGATCCGTATAGCGGTCTGCCAGAAGCTGGGTAAAGCTGGAGACCATGCGCAGGGGTTCTTGGAGGTCATGGGAGGCAACATAGGCAAACTGCTGGAGGTCTTCGTTGGAATGTTCGAGCGCTTTGATCGTCTGCTGCAGCTGTTTTTCCGTTGTTTTTCTGACAATGATCTCTTTTTCCAGTTCGATTTTTGATACCATGGTCTCTTTAAGCCTCTCCGCCATGGTTTTAAAGGCCCTGGCCAAATCGTACAATTCTCCGCGCCTGGAAATGTCCAAATCAATCTGAAATTGCCCGTCTCCGACTTCACGGGTTGCTTCCATCAGGGCCGACAGCGGCCGGGTGACAAGCCCGGTCAGCAGCCATCCGGCAAAAGCGGAAGTTGCCGCCAGGATAAATGCCGTCAGGAGCACCTTGTTTTTTAAGGTGAAAATCGAGGCTTCCACCTCTGCCCGGTCAATTTCCGATACCAGATACAATTGCATCTTTTCAAACCATCGGGTCTCCCCAAGCACGTCAATGCCCCGGTAATTTTTATACAGGCCAATAAATCGGCCCGGGGTTTTCGCCTTGCGAATGCCCTGTGTGACGACACTTTTTTTCAGTGCATACCCTTTTCCAAATCGGGGTTCGGTAATGAAATAATTGAATTGGTTTACAAGATAGGTGTCCTCTGTGGCGCTTAACGGGTTTCTTTTTTCGAAAATTTCAGACAGTCCGTTTAAATCCGCTATACCGGCCAAAAGTGCCCATGCCTCTCCCGTTTGTGAACGCAGCGGCACTGAAAAAATCATCACCGGCCTTCCTGAGGCAATATCAAATACAATGTCCTGGATAAACGGGGCGGTTTTTCCCTGTTTGAAAAATGCCTGATCGTCTTTGAATTTTCCCTCCTGCAGCGGATGGGTCGATACCATGATCCGGCCG
>JAKSBO010000869.1 GCA_022361095.1 Desulfobacterales bacterium
CAAAAGGCAATTATTAGAGGCGGCCTAAAATTTTTATAACAGCCACGGGCTGAACTGACATATCAACTGCCGGGCATAGCCCACAACAAAGTTTGAAAGATCTGAGCAAGTTACGCAGACTTTCTTACAAAAAAATTAGGATACGCTTTCCATGTCCCAGAAAACAGATGCAAAAACCGCTGTCATCACAGGCGCAAGCCGGGGAATCGGCCGGGCCATTGCCATTGAACTTGCAGGCCAGGGATATTATACCTTTATTAATTACCACTCGGACAAAAACGGGGCAGCAAAGACACTTGAACAGGTCCGTGCAGCCGGTGCCGACGGAGAGATCATGCAGTTTGATGTTTCGGACAAGGAACAGTCCAAAGCTGCCATTGACGACATTGTGGGCCGGTGCGAAACCATTGATGTCCTGGTGAACAATGCCGGAATCGTTGATGACGGCTTGTTCATCATGATGAAAGAAGAGAGCTGGGACAAGGTGATCCGGACCAGCCTTGACGGCTTTTACAATATGACAAAGCCGATCCTGAAAAGAATGGTCCGCCAGAAGCGGGGGGCTGTTGTCTCCATTGCGTCGCTGTCCGGCCTGACAGGCAACCGGGGGCAGGCCAATTACAGTGCGGCCAAAGCAGGCCTCATTGGTGCCAGCCGCAGCATTGCATCCGAAGTGGCACGGCTTGGCATTCGAGTCAATGTTGTGGCACCCGGGCTTATTGAAACCGACATGACCAAGGATTTACCCATGGACAATGTCAAAACCATGATTCCCATGGCCCGGGTGGGCCGCCCGGAAGAGGTGGCAGGGGCGGTAAAATTTCTGTGCTCCGACGATGCATCCTACGTCACCGGGCAGGTGATCTCAGTCAACGGCGGCATGTTCTGATGCCCATGGTAAAAAGAAATTTCCTGGTGGCTGGGGCTGCCTTGATTACGGCGATGGTGTCAGCCTGGGCAAATGCAGCGACCATGGCGGACATCCGGGAGGCGGCCGGTACCATCCGCTCAATCCGTGCCGATTTTATCCAGGAAAAACATATGAAAATCCTGGTAAAGCCGTTGATTTCCAAAGGGATTATCCGCTTTCAAACCCCGGATTCACTCAGGTTTGAATACCGGGAACCCATTCAAAACATCCTTATCATGCAGGGCAAAAGTGTTTCCCGCTATATACCCAAGGACGACGCCTTTGTCCGGGACAATGCCGCGGCCATGGGCGCCATGACAATTGTCATGGATGAAATCAGCCAATGGCTGAAAGGGAATTTCAACACCAGCATTTTCAATGCGGCGATTGAGGAGACACCAAAACCCGGCAGAATCATCCTGGCACCAAAGGACAAGGCCATGACGAATTTCATCCAGGACATTATCCTGGTGCTGTCTGAACGGCCGGGGGTCTTCAAAGAGGTCATTATCCGCGAAAACCCGGACTCTTATACCCGCCTTCGGTTTGACAAGGTGCAACTGAACAAAGACATTGCCCCTGAGATGTTTGCAGCCCCAAAATGAGACGGAACACTGCACTGGGATATATTGCCGGATTTATTTTTTTTATTGCTGCAGGGTGTGCTGATCTGCCGCCTATTATCCCTGCCGGCAACCCCTTGGCGCCTGATACGCAAATGTATTGCCGGGAGTTGAACCAGCTCTTCCCGCCTTATTCGGTTCAGTTTGTCCACGCCATCGAGTTGACCATGCCGGGCAGCCATTCTGCCATGCTCATGGGTGTTGTAAATATCTATCCCGGGCAACAGGCCATCCATTGTGTGATTATGACACTGGAGGGGCTGGTTCTTTTTGAGGCGGACCACACCAATGAAGCCTTTACAATTCACCGGGCCATCCCCCCCTTTGACAGCCAGGCCCTTGCCCGGGGTCTGATTTCGGACATTGAACTGATTTTTTTCAAACCCCGGGGCAACCCCATTGCCTGGGGAAATCTTGAAAATAAGAACAAGATTTTCAGATTTTCAAAGCCCTGTGGCGACACATTGGATATTGTCATCTCCCCGGACAGAAACCTTTGGGCCCAGAACCTGAGAAGCCCCAGCCACCGGATCAAACGCCGTGTTGAGTATGTATTTCCCAAAACCCGGCCGGCCGCAAACAGCCGGCCGTCTGTTTTTCCAAAGTCAATAACCTTGACAGCGGCATTTCCATCACGATACACGTTAACCATGACCCTGACAGAGGCAAATTGTATACCTGACACCAACCACGGCAAAGACAATAAATGAAGCTGAAACTGATTTATCCCAAATGGACAAAACTTGACCGGCAGACCGAATTTCATCTACCGCCCCATGGGCCCGTTGTTTTTGCAGCCGCCCTGCCCGATTATATCGACGTCGTGTTTATTGATGAAAATGTCCAGACCATTGATTATGATGAACAGGTGGACGTGGTTGCGATCTCCATGATGCTCACCATCCAGGTGAACCGGGGCATCGCCATTGCAAAAAAATTCAGGGCCAAAGGCATTCCGGTCATTGCCGGGGGCATTGCCACCATGCTCCATGCAGAACAGATGGCCGGCCAGGTGGATGCCGTGTTTCTCGGTGAGGCTGAAGGCCGGATGGAAAAGGTCTTTGACGACCTGAGAAAAAATCGCCTGGCCCCTGTGTATGATTATCTGTCATCACAGCCGCCCATTGAGATGGTGGGCCCGGCCAGAAGGGATATTCTTGACCGGGATCTGTACAACTACAAAGGGGTGCAGATGGTGGATCTGGTCCATGCGTCCCGGGGATGCCGCTTTAACTGCTACCCGTGTGCCGTGGCCTACCTTGGGGGCCGCAAGTTCAGGCCCAGGCCCATTGACAAAACCATTGAAGAGCTGGCCGGCATTGACAATAACCGGCTCTTTATCGTGGACAACTCCCTGGCCCAGGACAAGCAGTGGGAACTGGACCTGTTCCGGGAGATGATCCCGCTAAAGAAAAAATGGTGCTGCCACCCCATTGAAAACGACCCCAAGGTGCTGGACCTGGCTGCCCAGGCAGGTGCCTGGTATGTTTACCAGGCCGTGTTCGACACGTCGGATCTAATCCGGGACAGAATTAAGCGCTATCATGATTACGGCATCGGTGTAGAGGGTACGATCCTTCTGGGCCTTGACCACCACACCGAAGACTCCATCAAAAGACTGATTGATTTTCTTTTGGAAATTGATCTTGACCTGGCCGAATTTACCGTACTGACGCCCTTCCCCCACACCCGGGCATGGGAAGAACTGAACCGCCAGAACAGAATTCTATCCTATGACTGGGATGAGTATTCAGCGGACAAAGTGGTGTTTCAGCCCAAGAACATGGCACCGGAACGCCTCCAGGAACTGCTCCGGTATGCCTGGGATTCCTTTTACCAGGACGAACCCCAGAACATTAAAATGTACAAATTGTTAAAAACGGTCATTCAAAAAGAAAAAGCGGATAACACCTATCGTCCCAGGAACCGGAAGCTTGTTGGCTCAGCGTTTGGGCGGCCTGCCGCCCAGCAAAGCTGAGGGCTGCTGCAGGGAAATTACAGACCATTTTGGTGCTTTTCAGGAGTACAGAATGAAAGGTAAATCCAAACGAGACGAATATGTCTCTCGAATCAATCGGGTTATTGACTTTATCGATACCAATATTGATAAAGAGTTTTCTCTTAGAACGCTTGCTGAAGTTGCTTGTTTCTCTCAATTCCATTTTCATCGGATTTTCAAGGCAATGTACGGAGAGACGCTGCACCAGTTCATACAAAGACTGCGAATAGAAAAAGCCGCCTCCCAGCTTATCCACTGGCCTGAAAAACCGATTACCGATATTGCCTTTGGCTGTGGTTTTTCCAGCTCAGCAGCGTTTGCCCGGGCATTCAAAGCCAAATTTAAAATGAGTGCAAGCCAATGGCGTTCAAAAAACGACCTTCAAAATAGCAATATATGCAAAACGAATAGCAATATCTGGAAAGATTTCCATATCACCTCCTATTACATTGACAGCGTAACCAATAATCTAACCTGGAGGATTCAAATGAAAGACAAGAAAAATATTAAGATCGAAGTTAAAAACATGCCGGAATTTCATGTCGCCTATGTTCGTCATGTCGGCCCGTATAAGGGAAACAACGAACTATTTGAAAATCTTTTCATTAAATTGATGAACTGGGCCGGCCCAAGGGGGCTCCTGAATTTCCCGGAAACCACTGTTATGTCTGTATATCATGATGATCCGAAAATAACCGAAGAGAGCAAACTCAGAACAAGTGCCTGTGTCACAGTCCCTGAAAAAACGCCTGTTGAAGGGGAAATCGGCAAAATGAAAATACCCGGCGGTGAATTTGCTGTGGCAAGTTTTGAATTATCCGGGAGTGAAGAATACGAAAAAGCGTGGAACCTTGTTTTCGGAGATTGGTTACCTGAAAGCGGTTATCAACCGGATGACCGTCTCTCCTATGAAATATACCATAAC
>JAKSBO010000216.1 GCA_022361095.1 Desulfobacterales bacterium
AAATTGAAATACTTCAGATTAATGCAACGGGCGCTATAGCTGAAGAGATGCTAAAGGACGAAAAGCGCATGATTATGCTAGGTGCCCAAGTTGTCCAGGACTCAGCAACAAATCAAACTCTAGGTGCTAAGGAGATTGAATCAAACGCATCAACATCACAACTTAAGCGTATTGCGTGTAACATTTCAGCCGCTTTAACTTGGTGTGCAACTCAAGCGGCCGAGTTCATGGGTGTTAATGATGAAGTTAAGGTGATGGTGAATGACCAGTTTGTTACTGATAACCTAACAGCTCAGGATGTTACCGCCATGTTCGCACTTTACCAAGCGGGTGCTGCAACTCTTGATGAGCTTAACTCAATCAAGCGCAAGGCTGGTTATACAACCAAGTCCAATGAAGAGTTGGCTGAAGACCTTGAGGATGAAGCGCCAACACAAGGCGATAATGAAGAGGTAGCCATGCTTAAGATGGAAATTGACAACCTCCGCGAACAGCTATCTAACCAAGGCGGTGAATAGTGGCGATTAACGAGGAGCTAACAGCAATTGAGGCTCAGCACGGCGTTTATATACAACGCCTAGCTGCTCAATATGGCAATGAGTCACAACCTTTTATTGATTCAATGAGCGAGCGCATCAGTGCTCGCATTAACCGTGAGGTTGGTAAGAATCTAACACCTCATGATGGTAAGACTTTTGAAGCTGAGTTTGAAGCCGAGTTTTGGGGAGCATCGGTGAATGGTATAGCTGGATCTATTCGTGCTAATCCCAAAAGACTCATCCCCTTGATGGATCTGACAGCGAAGACAGCACGCCTTGGGTTTGCCACTATGTTACTGCTGCAGACTTTGGCGGGAGCTTGGATTAGTGTCCTTCAATTTCGGAGACGCATGTTGTGCTTGCTGGATGAGATCTATGTAGCTCAACACGGTAGAGAAGAAGACATGATCATTGAGCTTTCGCCTTCACTGCAGTCAGAGCTTTGGATTTTAGTTTGCCTTGGGCCTCTTGCTGTAACCGACCTCAGAGCCCAAACTTTGGGGAAGCTGTTTTTGACAGATGCTTCAGAAGATATGAAAGCGTCTGTGGTGTCTGCACTGCCGTTGCCGTTTGCCAGAGAGCTGCACCGACACGCGCTTGCTCGAGGTGCGTGGACCCGGTTGTTGACTCCCTGGAAGGTATGGTTAAAGCAACACTTTCAACTGGATGAGGAAGATGCCATGCCAGATGGTGTTCCACTGGTCAGTCACCCTTTGTGGCTGATTTTGGCTCAGTGCTTGAGATTTGAGCTTCATCACCGAAAACGAGTAGGTTCCCGTAGACACATCAACTTGCTTGAGATGG
>JAKSBO010000073.1 GCA_022361095.1 Desulfobacterales bacterium
CGGTGAGCATCAGCAGAACGGTGTGATGGCCCTTTTCTGCTTTCAGGTCACGGATGTCTTTTTCAAGATCAGCCTTGATGCCGTCAACGATGGAGAGGTCAACCAGTTCAAGCTGGCCGCAGCCAATGCCGGAACCGCTCATGTTGAAGTCTTTGTAGTCGCGCTCAACCAGTTCACGGATCGGGGTGCCTTCAACAGCAGATTTTACCTTGAACATTTCAATGCCCAGGGCGTCAAGATCGGATTCGCCACAGATTTCAGCCAGTTTTGCGCAAACTTCCTTGTCTTTGTCTGTGCAAGTGGCGGACTTGAAGATTACGGTGTCGGACAGGATGGCGCAGAGCATGGCACCGGCAACGCCCTTGGGGATCTCAACGTTGAAGTAGTCATACATGGACGCAATGATTGTACAGGTACAGCCCACAGGCCAGATCCAGCATTCCAGAGGCTGTCCGGTGGTAACATCACCAAGTTTGTGATGGTCTACAATGCCAAGGACATTGGCTTCGCCAAGATCATCAGGCAATTGGGTCAGATCAGATGTATCAACCAGGTATACATCTTTGCCTGCATAGCTTGTGATAACTTCAGGGGCAGCCAGACCAAATTTGTCCAGGACAAATTTGGATTCAGGGTTCAGTTCGCCCTGAACAGACGGTGCAATGTCTTCACCAAGGCTTTTTTTCAGATCGGCCAGTGCGATGGCTGCTACTACGGTGTCGGTATCCGGATTTTTGTGACCAAATACGAGAGTTGACATAAAACCTCCTAAAAAGTGTTGTTGTCAGGTTATAATACTCAGGGATGACGTCCTCAACCGGTAGCCATCCAATTTAAGTTCTTAACTTTAATACCACCTGGTCTTATAGAATTAATCGCACTTAAGCTCAAGTAAAATTTGAAAAAAGATCAGCAGAACCTGGACAGGCTGTTACAGAATGCTGATTTCCCCAATTGTTGTCTTGAATTGGGAAAATTATCTATTCGTAACAGCCTGTCCAATGAAACGGTATTTACAAAAGGCGGGATTACTCGGAATGGGCGTCCCGCAACTCCCTGCGCAGCACCTTGCCGATGTTGGAAACCGGTATGTCTTCTTTGAATTCAATAATCCTGGGGCGTTTGTATCCTGCCATGTTTTCCTTGCAAAATGCCATGAACTCTTCCTGGGTGGCGGTTTGGCCTTGTTTGAGTTTGATAACGGCTTTTACGGTTTCGCCACTGTGCCCGTTTGCCACCCCGATCACCGCGCACAATTCAACTTTGGGATGGGTGTATAAAATATCTTCCACATCCCGGGGATATACATTGAATCCGCCCACAAGGATCATATCTTTTTTCCTGTCCGTGATCAGGATATACCCATCCTCGTCAATGTGGCCGATGTCCCCGGTGAGAAAAAAGCGTTTGCCTTCAATGGTAACAAACGCGTTGGCATTGGCATCCGGGTTATTCCAGTATCCTTTCATGACCTGGGGGCCGCAGGCGGCCACTTCGCCGTCTTCTCCCCTGGGCAGTTCCTTTGCGGGATTTTCAAGGTCCAGGATTTTTATATCCGTTCCGGGTAATGGAAATCCAATGGACCCTATTTTTCTGATCTCCCGCTTGGTGGGATTGGCAGACAGCACAGGCGCGGTTTCAGTCAGCCCGTATCCTTCAAAAATAATGGCACCGGTTTTTTCTTCAAATTGGCGGCAGACATCCGGCGGCATGGGGGCTCCCCCTGAAAAGCATCCCATCAGGGAAGAGAGGTCGTACTCATCAAGCTTGGCATGGTTTGTAAAGGCCACAAAAATTGTGGGCACGGCCGGCATGAGTGTGGGGCGGTATTTCTGGACTGCCTTGAGCACATCCGTGAAAGGAGGCTTGCCGGTTCTGGGGTCCGGGATGCAGATCAGGCTGCTGCCCGAGCCTGTTGCGCACAGCATCCCTGCGGAGATACCGAAACTGTGATACCAGGGCAAAACCCCCAAAAAGCTATGGTATCCTCCGTAATATGGTTTTTCCAAAGGCTTGCCTTCACCATGGGACAATCTTAGGTATTCCATGATCCCGGCTACCTGGTAGGTAAAATTTATGTGTACCAGTTCCGCCCCCTTGGGTGTGCCTGTGGTGCCGCCGGTGTAAAGCATGACCGCCGTGTCGTTGACCGGGTCAATGGTGATGTCCGGCGGCTCGGGCCTGGATTGGGCCACCATGTCATCATACATGATATGTCCGGGGTCGTGGTGGTCGGCTTTGGGGATTTTACCCAGCAAGCTGCCTAAAAAACCCTTAATTTTGGGCAGGTAGCTTTTAATGTTGCAGATTATAATGGTTTCGACGCCCGTGCCTTCGGCGGCCTTGACCGCATTGGGGTAAAAGGTGGGGTGGTCCATGCAGAACACCATTTTTGCCGTGGAATCATTAAGCTGCTGTTTTAATTCTGTGGGGGTATATACGGGATTGCAGTTCACGGCCACAGCCCCGGCCTTAAGGATACCGAAAAATATTTCAGGGAAATGGGGCAGATTGGGGAGAAATATTGCGACCTTATCCCCTTTTCGGATGCCTTCCTTTGCTAAAAAATAGGCGATCCGGTCCGCAGTGTCTTTCACCTGGGAATAGGTTTTTTTTGCACCGTTGAATATGGTGAAAATCTGATTGGGATAACGGGCCGCCGAATCGTCCAGCAGCTTAAATGCCGGATAGTGGTAGCCGGTGACATTGTGCGCAACCCCCTCGGGCCAAAACGGGGTGTTCCAGGGTCCGGATGCAGTGTTTGCCTGGTTTGTCTGATTTGCCATGGGGGGCCTCCTTATTTTTGAATCCGGGTGTCTGTATGGTAAAGCCTGTCAGGGCATCAGAAAGCTGATCTGCCCCAATATGCGCCCGACCGAAAAACATAAATTTTGCCGATGATCTAGTCGGGCACAAATTATAATCCTCAATTTTTATTTTTTTAAGATAATAATAAAGAAATTTTTTTATTTTATCCATCTTGACTTCAATTTAAGTCACGGAAGGCGTTTTTTCTTGGGGTTCATTGCCGTACATGTTTTTTTACCGATCTGAATGTTTTTTACATAAAGGCGGTTAGGCTATTGATTTTCATCTGAGACGGCGCTAAAAAGTAGGGTTGGATATTAGATTGCCTTGGATTTTGAGGCAATGAAACCATATACGCACAATGAAAACAAAGATAACCCCTAAACAGAAAGGTTAAAAATGACAGACCAAAGAATTTTTAATTTCAATGCCGGACCTGCGGCCCTGCCTCTGCCTGTCCTTGAAGAAATTCAGTCCTCTTTTTTGAATTTCAGCAATTCAGGCATGTCTATCACGGAAATAAGCCACAGATCTTCTTATTTTGATGATGTCATCAATGATGCCGTAGAACGGGCCAAACGTCTTTTAGGTCTGGATGACCAATACCATGTGCTTTTCCTCCAGGGCGGGGCGTCTTTACAGTTTGCCATGATCCCCATGAATTTTCTTTCAGGGGACCAAAGTGCAGACTATGTAAATACCGGAACCTGGTCCACCAAAGCCATCAAAGAGGCAAAAATTCAAAATAAAAACCACGTGGTTGCGGCCTCTTCCGAGGATAAGGATTTTTCATATATCCCTGAAGATATCACCTTTAGCAAAGATGCAAAATATGTTCATATTACCTCTAACAACACCATCAAAGGCACCCAGTTTGCCGAATTCCCCGACACCGGCGGGATTCCGTTGATTGCGGATATGTCCTCTGATATTTTTTCACGCCCCCTTCCCTTGGAAAAATTCGGCATGATCTACGCCGGTGCCCAGAAAAATTTAGGACCTTCCGGTACATGTGTGGTGATTTTGCGCAAGGACCTGCTGGAAACAGCCAATGCGGATCTGCCTTCCATGCTTAAATATTCCACCTATGCAGAAAAGAACTCCATGTACAATACCCCGCCCTGCTTTGGTATCTATACCATTGACCTGGTACTCAAATGGATCGAAGAGGAGATGGGCGGACTTGAAAAGATGGAAGCGTATAATAAGGAAAAAGCAGGGTTATTATACGATTTCATGGCGGCGAGTAATTTTTACCGTGCCACCGCAGCCCAGGGGTCAAGGTCTTTGATGAACGTAACCTTCCGCCTGCCCAGCGAAGAGCTTGAACAACAGTTTATAAAAGAGGCCACTGCCAAAGGGTTTGGCGGCCTTAAGGGCCACCGGTCAGTCGGCGGGTGCAGGGCATCCATCTATAATGCCGCCACCATGGAGGGAATTAAAGCGCTGGTGGAATTCATGGACGCATTTCAAAAGGAGGCCAAATAA
>JAKSBO010000491.1 GCA_022361095.1 Desulfobacterales bacterium
ATAAATAATTATTAAACTTAAAGATAAGTTAAGACATGCCATAGTCTAATGCAACGCGAATAACCAATATGTCGGAAATAAGAAGCATGGGCGTACCTGGTTCATCTAAACCCGGCGCAATTGCACAACAAAATATAACAATAATTTAATAGCTTTAGATGAGAGTACCGAAACGCTGCTGAGTTACTTTCATATTTTGTTGTGGGCCGGGTCGGCCCATGAGCCGTTATGCGGGGCGTTTAAAAAAGACTTACGTGTACATCAAAAATTTAAACGAAAGCCAGAAATGGGAGGCACTGCCCAAAATAACAAAGCAGTGCCAGATTTCATGAAATCCCAGGATTCCGGGAAAGGGATTGGGTCTTTTTAAGGTGTAGACAACAGCACCGACGGTATAGAAAAGACCGCCTGCGGCCAGCCACATTAAAGCACCGGGTTCCAGATTCTTGAATAATGGATATACGGCAATCACGCACAGCCAACCCATGACAAGATAAATCAAGGTGGAAATCCATCTGGGCGCTGTCATAAAAAAAATCTTAATGAATATACCGGCACACGCGATGCCCCATACAGCCCCCAAAAGGCTCCATCCCCACGGCCCCCGCAAAGGCACAAGGCACAACGGGGTATATGACCCTGCAATGACCACAAATATCATGATATGGTCAATACGGCGGAAAACCGTTAATGCCCGGTCTGAAATTTTTAAGGCATGGTAGAGGCAGCTTGAAGTATACATAAGAATGAGGGTACCGCCAAAAATAGAGAAGGCCACCACATGCCAGACATCGGCATACAGGGCGGCAAATACCACCATTAAAGTTAGTGCAGCCGCGGCACCCACTGCACCGGCCCCGTGGGAGATTGCATTGACAGGTTCCCTTAGAAATTTTTCACATACACACATAACTTGTCGTTTACCCCCCGGGACATAAATGAATTTACATCCGAATTCGTTTTAAAAGTTTATCCGCAATCTCCTTTCGGCGATAGGACAGCACAGGAACAGGTGAATAGCGAAACACTTTTTCTGCAATAGACCCGCTTAATGCATGCAGAATCTCAGATTTACCCTTAACTTCCATGATAATGAGATCCACCCTTTCTTCTATGGCAAACGTAAGCAACACGGCTGCAGGTCTTCCTTTTTTAAACACAAACCGCATCTTCTCATCCGGATAGTTAATCCGGTTGAGGTGCGCTTCTAAAATACCAATTCGTTGTGCCTCAATTTCCTGGATGTAGTGCACCTCATCAACATCATACCCGAATGAGGTGATGGTCTGAACCGCTTGAATATCTCGTTCGTTAATTACATTTACAAAAACAATTTCAGCGTTGAGCGGCCCGGCAACGCCAACTGCGTAGTCAATGAGCTCTTTAGAAAATTCGGAAAAAGTAACCGGAACAAGTATTTTTTTTATATCTGGCACGCAGATTTCTCCTTTACAAAATGGGTAAAACAGAAATTTTCCCTATGATGCATCTGCTTTTGCACCCGCTATGGCCGCTTCATCACGGGCGGTTCGCGGCCGCTGCATTAAATAAAGCACGCCGTAAATTGCCAATCCAATTAAATAAGTCCAGTATCGCTGTCCATGGGGGATTCCCAGCCAGGCAGCAATCTGATCCGGGCGCATCAAAATAAACGTGACACAGAGAAACAGCGGAACCTCCCATTTCTTATTTTTGGCCACAAACCACCCCTGGGTTGCCGATGCAAATGCAAAGTTGCCGACACAGGCCATAACAAATATCAATAGCCCCTGTAACCATGAATTCACATTATGTAAAATAAGATCGGAGTTAAAAATAAACATAAACGGCAAAATAGCCGTCCGGATATCATACATAAACCCCTGGATACCGGTCGCAATGGGCGGGGATTTGGCGATGGCCGAAGCGGCATAGGCCGCAAGCCCCACCGGCGGCGTATCATCGGCCAAAATGCCGAAATAAAAACAGAAAAGATGAGCTGACATCAACGGTACGATAAACCCTTGGGCCCCGCCGATGATAACAATCGCCGGTGCTGTCAAGGCGGCCATAACAATGTAGGTTGCCGTGGTCGGCAAACCCATGCCGATCACCAGGCTGGCAATTGCTGTAATGAGCAACATCAGAAACACATTACCCATGGAGAGAACGTCAATAATTTCAGATATAAGGTTGCCAAGCCCCAACGCGACAACCCCCACGATAATACCTGCCGCAGCGGTTGCCAACGCCACGGAAACCATATTTCTTGCACCGGAAGCAAGGGCATCCAAAATCGTCAGAAAAGAGTGCTTAAACGCCGGCAAAAGCGGTTCATTTTTACGATAAGCCAAATAGGGATGCTGGAAAATCATCAGAACAAGCAATACCAAAATAGCGTTAAATGCCGCAAGCTCCGGCGAATGGCGAACGACAATCAATTCGTAAAGCAACATGCCAAGGGGAATCAGAAAATGAATACCGCTGAGCAGGGTTTTGAAAAATTGCGGCAGTTCACTTTTGGGCAGCCCCTTGATACCCGCCTTAGAGGCTTCAATGTGAGAGATGAAAAAAAGCGCGGCGTAGGAAGCAAAAGCAGGGACCGCAGCAGCTTTAACCACCTCAATATACGGGACATTCACATATTCGGCGATAATAAAAGCCGCTGCCCCCATAATGGGTGGTGCCAACTGTCCGTCTGTTGACGCCGCAACTTCAATTGCCGCGGCTTTGGTCGGCTCATACCCCACTTTTTTCATCATGGGTATGGTAAATGTCCCCGTTGTCACAATATTCGCGATGGAAGAACCGGACACAAGACCTGTCAGGCCGGAACCCATAATGGCCGCTTTGGCCGGCCCGCCCTTAAAACGCCCCAGTAAACTTAACGCCAGCTGTATAAAATAGTGACCGGCACCGGCTTTATCCAGCATGGCCCCAAACAACACGAACAAGAATACGATGGTTGCTGAGACATCCAGGGGAATACCATAAATACCTTCCGTTGACATGGTCATCTGCCCCACAAAACGTCCCAGGGAAGTCCCCTTGAAGGCAATTAGATCAGGCATATAGGGACCTAAAAACGAATAAGCGATAAAACCGCCGGCAATTATGGGAAGTGCCGGTCCAATCGTTCTTCTGGCAGCATCAAGAAGCAACACAACCAGGGCTATCCCGATCACAATATCCATTGTTGTAGGAGATCCGTACCGGGAAATAATCTGATCATAATTAATGACAAGATACAGCGCACAATAAGCGGCAAAGGCGGCAATCACCATGTCCAGTAACGGTATCTGTTTGTGCCGGGCGAAATATTTGAGGCCGAAAACGGGTTTCTTCAGCAACGGATAGTTAAGAAACACCAGCACCATGGCAAACGCCAGATGGATCGCACGGATATATGTCGAATCGAGAAGTACAAATCTTGGCAGCGAAAGCTGGAACAAGCTCCACGCAATGGCGATTGTCGGAATCAGATACTTTTGCCATCCATCGGGTTTTCGCCCGATTCCCTCTTCTTCTTCAGCAAGCCTTTTGGCTTGATCCAAACCATCTTCCACCTTATCAATTCTAATCTTACTCATCTACGCCCTCAAATGAATGATACTAACGGCCATGGGCCGCCCCGGTCTATCGACACCCAGGCCCGCCCCACAACAAAACATAAAAGAAACTTAGTAACTTATTGGTTCTTTCATATAAAAAAAAGAGGGCCAAAAACAAAATTGCTTTTTGCTCCCGGCCCCTTGGAAATTTATTTCATTAACCCAGCTTCTTTATAGTACTTTTCCGCACCCGGATGCAAGGGAGCGGGAAGACCTGTCAGCATACCTTCTTTGGTCAATGTCACATATGCCGGATGAAGTTTTTTGAACGCTTCAAAATTTTCAAAAACCTCTTTGGTGATCGCATAAACCACATTTTCAGGTACCTTGGCCGACGTCACCAATGTCGCTTTCATACCAATGGTTTCCGTATCCGAATCATTTTGGGCACCCGGATACATAGAGGCTTTAATGATCGTTTTTGAGAAATAGGGGTATTTTTTCAACATGTTGTCGACACCTGTAATCGAAGTAAAACGTACCTTACGGGCACCGGATGTTGCCTCTTTGATCGCACCGTTCGGATGCCCCACCGTGTAGAAAAAGGCATCAATACGCCCATCTTGCAAAATACTGGGGGCCTCGGAAGCTTTTATGTATTCTGCCGTAAGATCTTTTTTAGGATCAATGCCGATTGTTTGCAATATTTCAGTCGCATTTTGAAGCTGGCCGGAACCGGGATTGCCAAGGTTTACAATTTTTCCCTTCAAGTTCGCAGCATCTTTAATATCGCTTTCGACAGCCGAAATCAATGTGACCGCTTCATCATGGATAGAGAACACGGATCGAAGATCGGTTTGCGGCCCTCTTTTCTCCCATTCCGCAAGGCCCTTCATCGCTTGGAATTGCTTATCCGACTGGGCAATACCGAATTCAAGATCGCCACTCATAATCGCATTAATATTAAAAGCTGATCCGCCGGTTGATTCCACGGTTGCACGAATGCCATATTCTTTCTTTTTTATGTTGACCATTTTGGCAATGGCCCCACCTGTCGGATAATACACACCGGTAAGGCCCCCGGTTCCAATTGTAACAAACTGGGTTTTTGCATACGCCGACGGCAGGAACATCATGACACCAAAAACCAATGCCAACAGACCCACAATAATTTTTTTCATTTTCGCCTCCATTTTGTTATTTATAAATTTCCCAAGAATACCTTTGACTATAAAAAAAGTTGAATCCCTTTGCAAGTTTTAAACCTAAATTCTGTATATTTGCCATAAAGAGCGCTAAAATACGCTAAAATTCTGAACTTTATACCAGAAATGATCTTATAAATTTACGTTTCCCATTTCTTATCTTTGCGGTTTTTGTTATTAAACAAGCACCGATTTTAGACTCATTAGAGGAACGACGTCCTATGAAGTGCATAAAAGGCGATTTAATTCGATTGGCCCGGGAAGGGCAGTTTGATCTTATTGTCCATGGGTGCAACTGTTTTTGTACCATGGGTGCCGGAATTGCCAAACAGATCCGCGCCCATTTCCACCAGGCCTGGGAAGCCGACCTGGCAACGGTATCCGGTGACAGGTCCAAACTCGGCAGTTATTCAAAGGCAGAGATAAATCTACCCTCCGGAAGATTATATGTGATCAATGCCTACACCCAGTATCACTATTCAGGGGAGGGGGTACTGGTTGATTATGATGCCGTGGCAAAGGTATTTACCGCACTGAAAGAACAGTTTGGCGGCCAGCGCATGGGATATCCCAAGATAGGGGCAGGCCTTGCCGGGGGAGACTGGAAA
>JAKSBO010000583.1 GCA_022361095.1 Desulfobacterales bacterium
GAAGAGGCGCAGAGTTAAAAAGAAGTGCTATGGTTCGATCATCCAATTGCTCTGAGTATCTGGGATTGGATTTCAGATGAACCGCCAATGCCTTAACGTAGGTTCTGGTTCTTTCAATATGCTCTCCCGTTTCAGGGTCCCTAACTTCAGCCAGACTGGCCAGGCAGGTAATTGTAGCATCCTGGGTAAGTTCCACCTCTTTTGTGCGTTGGCGGACCAGGGATTCAAGGTTGGCGTTTATATCTAAGAGTTCTGTTTCGATTTTTCGAAGATATGTAATATCATTCCCTGCAAATAAAACAGTCTGATCCTCTATAAACGGACTTACCAGGTAGCGAAAGACCTTTTCACCAAAAGTAAATTCCACATCCAGCGGTTCGTGCCGGACCAAACTTTTTTCTGACAACGCCAGATAATTGACCGGCAATACGGATTCAATTTTATCCTTGGAGATTTGGGCATTTTCCAACAGTTTGGCTGCTGCAGGATTTACATAGACTATTTCCCCTCTCTTCGAAACTTTATAAATCGGGTTAGGATTAACCTCCGGAAAGCGGGCAAGCACTTTTTCACGCCTGGTATATTCATCCAATAAATGGTTTCGGTGTTCCATGTCATATTGCATGGCACCAAACACATGCATGATCAACCAGACCGCAACAGGCGGCAACACGATGGCCGGAAGCCAAAGAACCGTCCAGATTTCAAATTGGTTCAACATCAATATGACGGGAAGGGAAAACAAAACAAACGCGGCAATGGCCGTTACAGGCGCTAATGAAAAATAGGCCCGGTGGTCGGAAAAACTGGAAAAAACCAGGGCGTATTTTTTCACCAGCTTTGCCATAAAAAGCTCACAATAGGTGTAATCAACCTTGTAGACCCGGTTTACCAGATCCAGCTTCATATCTGCACAGAAGCGATGAAATCCGCTGTTTGTCAGCATACCGCCGGCTATGGCTTTTCGATTCCAGGTCCAAAACCCCGCTGCTTTAATTCCGCAGGATTCGGCAACAGGAAGAACCCACAGTAATATCAACATCGTTTCGATAATCTGATTACTTTCGAGGTGGGTGTTCAGCTCCAATGCATTGATTCTTTTTTGGGTTAAGATAGAGCAAAATCGTTCCATTCCCGGAAAACTGATTTCGGTTTTTTCATATTGCCCTGCCAGGCAGCGATTTGGGTCATCGCTTTTTCCTGATTTTATGGTTAACCATTTTACCCTTTTCTC
>JAKSBO010000506.1 GCA_022361095.1 Desulfobacterales bacterium
CCAGCGCGGCCACCTGAAATCCTCCAAATTCCCCCATCTTAAACGGGTGGCCTTCCTCGGCCCTGAAAAACACAGGGGGATGTATACCATCCCTGAAATCCGGGCCCTGTCCGTCATGGTTTCCAAAGAGGAATACCAGGTCCGCCAGGAGAGCCTGGATTGCCATGACGTGGTAAACATGCAGTATACCTCGGGAACCACAGGTTTTCCCAAAGGCGTTATGCTCACCCACTACAATATCGGCAACAACGGTTTCTGGATCGGTGCCAACCAGAACTTCGGCCCGGATGACCGGGTCTGCCTTCCCGTGCCCTTATTTCATTGCTTTGGCTGCGTACTCGGGGTTCTTGCAGCCGTAAACCACGGAACCTGTATGGTGATTCTTGAAGGATTTGATCCCCTGTTGGTCATGGCCTCGGTGGAACAGGAGAAATGCACCGCCCTTTACGGCGTACCCACCATGTTCATTGCCGTTCTGGATCACCCCTTTTTCAACAAATTTAATTTTTCATCCCTGCGCACAGGTATCATGGCGGGCTCCAACTGCCCCATCCATGTCATGGAGCAGGTCATTGAAAAAATGAACATGACGGAAATCACCATCTGCTACGGCCTGACCGAGGCCTCTCCGGTTATGACCCAAACCCGGCAACACGACGACATCCGGGTGCGGACGGAAACCGTGGGATGTTCCCTGCCTCACCTTGAAATCAAGGTCATTGACATCTCAACAGGGGAAGAACTGCCCCCGGGCCAACAAGGCGAAGTGTGCGTCAGGGGCTACAGCGTTATGAAGGGATACTACAACAACCCCGAAGCCACAGCCCAAACCATTGACGACGAGGGCTGGCTGCACTCAGGTGATCTTGGGGTCATGGACGAAGCAGGCAATCTGTCCATTACAGGCCGCCACAAAGACATGATCATTCGGGGTGGGGAAAATATCTATCCCAGGGAGATCGAAGAATTTTTATACCGCATGGATGGAATCCGGGATATCCAGGTGGCTGCGGTCCCCAGCAGGAAATACGGCGAAGAGGTCGGTGCCTTTGTCATTCTCAATGAAGGGGCAAACCTTGAACCCAGTGATATCCAGGACTTTTGCCGGGGAAAAATCAGCCGGTACAAAATTCCCAGGTATGTCCATTTTATTAATCAATACCCCATGACGGCCTCGGGTAAAATTCAAAAATACAAATTAACGGAGATGTCCGAAGAGATATGGCCTGAAAGGCGCTAAAAATTCATTTTTTCACTGCGTATTTTACGCATAAAGGACATAAAGCATTTAACAACAAAATTAATCTTTATGTCCTTTATGATTTTAAAACAAGAGAATCCAGGCCAAAACCAGTATTCTGGACAAAAGAGCGAACATCATGGTGATAACACAGATGGCACTACCGTTTCTCCCGCCGTAAATGGCGATATACCGCGGCAGAGTCCGGCGCAGGCGGGTGACCGGGATCATAAGAAGACCGCCGGCGATCAGGGCCGTGATCGCCTCATATCCGGTGATGGTATTTTGGGTCAAAAGAGTTGCCATGTAACTGATTCCCGCAACCGGACTGAATATGTAAGTGGTCAGCGGACCGATGACGGCCGGAGAAAGCCCCAGGGCGGATGTCAAAGGGGCAATCCCCGACTCTACCCAGGAGAGCATGCCCGACGCCGTCAGTACCTGGACCACCAGGGTCACAACCGCCAGGACCCCGGTCATTTTAAAAAACATTTTTTTCCGGGCATGCCAGGTGCCTTCTAAAAGCCGGATAAAACTGCGGTGAATACATTTCGGATCATCCGGTGTGCATTCATAGGCTGAAAACGGATCATCTCCGGTCTTTGGCTGAACCCTGCCCCGGGCGCGCCCCCGGACCAGTACATAGCAAAGCTTGAGCACACCGGTCAGCCAGAATGCGGTAATGTAAATCATAGCCAGGCGGCCCCCGAGCAAGGGTAAAACAATGGGGAGCTGAAATGTCAGGGTCTCTTTAAGGTGAAAAGGCACTGTATTAAGGATGCCGGTCAGTCTCAGTTCACCATCGTCTAAGCGTCCGTCTGCATGAAATTGTGCTGCCATGGTGTGGGCCGCGATCATGGAACCTATTGCGGCCAGAAAACAGAACGCCGTCTCGGCCGGCAGCCGGGCAGCTTTTGCCACAGGCTTTCCAAAAGGTTCCAAATAGCGCATCAGCCCCATCTGCATGAACAGCTCCACCCCGAAAAGACTGATAAACATGATCGAACCCATTCGAAACACCAGGTCCAGCGTAAACAGAATTGAAGATAATAAAATGTCCATACCCCATCATAATGGGTTTTCGGCACCGGTAAAGCAAAAAACGGTATTGCAGATTATTTCATCAAACCGGCTTCAAGGCCGAGCCCGTAAGCGACACTTGTAAAAGCATCGGCGGTTTTAATCTTATCTGCACCCAGCCGGGCCCCAAAGATGGCCCTGATCAGCGGGATATAGGAAGACCCGCCGGTTAAAAACACGGCATTGACCTGTTCAGGACCGATACCGGCATTGGCAAGGGTATCTGCCACGCAGGCATCTATCCGGGCAACCAGGTCCCGGATCATATCTTCAAATTCCGTTTTTGTGACAGGTTCTTCAATGACGATGCCGTAATCCTTGAAAGTGACCGTGGCCTCATCATGGTCGGACAGGCGGCACTTGGTCGATTCAATGGCCCGAAATAAGAGGTACCCATAATTATCATTTATCAAACGTTCCAGATTTTCAAGCAGGCGCTTGTCTCTGAGCCCGGCACACACCTTGAGTTCTTTTATACTTCCAAGGGTTTGGGGGCGCCGAAGCCATGGAATGCGGTGCCATTGCATCAGATGGCTCATCACCAGCGGAGAGAGTCCCGTAAGATTATCACTGAACATGGATTTAACTTGAACATCCGTTCCATAGTGCTTTGCCACTTTGTGACGCATAATCCGGGCGTCAAAATTATCTCCGCCGATATATAGCCCGCCAACGGAAAGAATCTCCTTTTCCCCGTCTCCTGCATGGGGCAAATTGCCCACCTTGAGCACGGTAAAATCAGAACTGCCGGCACCAAAATCCCCCACCAGAACAATCTGCTCCTGATTTGGGGCCAGGCTTTTCTCATAGGCCCGGGCAGCGGCAACCGGCTCCATCTGCAGGGAAATCTCCTTAAACCCGGCAATCCGGGCCGCTTTAATCAGGCGCCGGGTCGCAGTGCGTTCCCGTTCTTCGTCTGTTGAAAAAACAACCGGCCGGCCAAGTACAACCTGATCCACATCCCGGCCGATAATCTTTTCCCCCCGCTCTTTGATGGTCTTAAGCAGATGGCCGACCAGCTCTTCTATGGTGTAATTTTTACCGTAGACATTTGTTTTTTGAAAGGATGTGTCAGACAAAAAAGATTTGATGGACTGCATGTACCGGCCTTCGGCACCGTTGTCGATATATTGTTTGACCCCTTCATACCCCACAAAAGACAAATGCTGTCCCTCCTCTTTTATAAAATAGAGAATGGATTTCAAAGAGTTTGAAAGGGGATTACCCGGATCAATATCTAAAAGTTCCACCCGGCCGTCAACACTTGCAGCCAGTGCAGAGTTGGAAGTGCCAAAATCAATGCCAAATGCAGGGGACATACGCTTTCCTGATAGTGCCCGGCGATGCCGGGACCCAATTAACGGTTCAAAAACAAGCCGATATATTTACAGGATTAAAGCAGAAATTAAAAGTCCCCATTCAATTTTTTAGTTGTCGCTGCCTTGGGCTTTTCTGAGCAGTGCTGCGTTTTTGGCCCTTACGTCCGGATAGGCTGCTGCCAGGCTGTTGGATTTTTTGGCCAGGGAGACCGCCTGGACGACATTTCCCTGGTCAAACCGGGCTCTTGCCATAAGATGCCAGACCAGCGGGTCATGCCCGTCAATGTACAATGCCTGTTCCAGAATGGAAAAAGCACGTTGGGGCTGCTTGTTCTTAAGTTGATTTTCAGCATTTTTAATCATCCGGGCCAGGGCCTTGGGCCGGGGACGTTGAACAGGACGAACAGCAGACAAAAGCGAATTGCGATCCTCCCCTCTCTCCCCAACGGCGGCATCATCGGGCACACGGTGTTGATCCGGCACAGCCCCGCCGATTTCAGGCACGGATTGAGGGGGCAGATGGGACTGGGGCATTGAAACTGGTCTTTTCTGCGCACAGGCGGATAACACCATTAGGGCCAAGATAATGAGATAAAAACAAATTTTTTTCATTTGAATACATCCTTGAACCAGTCAATAAGATATCGTGGCTTTTTTTTCTGCACCGGTTGTTTTCCGGACCTGGGATCCGCCGGGGCCGAAGGAACGGCGCCGGGAATTGGATCGGGATCAGAATCAACAGGGGCAGACCCCCGGATAAAAGGCACGGCAAGGGCACCGGGCGCATTGTTATGGGAACGAAGTCCGGTTTGGGGATTGATAACCGCCCACTCAATATTTTCCGGCGGGGTCAGAACCAGCGGCGTGTTGGGAACCTGGGCCATTACCCGGCCAAAGACCTGCATGGCACCGGAAGACCCGGTGAGCCCTGTGGATTTATTGTCATCCCGGCCGATCCAGACCACGGCCAGCCGATTTCCGGAAAATCCGGCAAACCAGGAATCCCGCAGATCATTTGTGGTACCGGTCTTTCCGGCAATGCCCAGATTCGGGGAGAGCCATCGGGACAACCCTTTTGCCGTACCTTCCCGGACCACAGCCTGGAGTGTTTTGTCCACCAGGAAAACGGCCA
>JAKSBO010000144.1 GCA_022361095.1 Desulfobacterales bacterium
GTCCGTTTTTTTCGGCCCTTGTCATTGCCGGGGGAAATATTGTCCGGGTGTCAGTTCTGGCTGAGGTCATGGGAGCAGACAAAGGCATTGGGCACTGCATGGCCCTGGCCCGGTCCCGGTTGGATACACCGGAAGTATACGCCCTGGCTCTGATCAGTATGTGTGTGGCCGCAGCCGTGGAATTTTTTATATTCCGGCCCCTGGAACGGCGGATGAAAGGCCGGTGTCCATGACGGTAAAGCCTGCAGTATCCTTTGAAAATGTATCCATGGCCTTTGGCCGGCATACTCTTTTTGAGAACTTAAGCCTTGATATCCCTCCGGGACAGGTGGTGGGCATCCAAGGGCCGAGCGGAGCCGGAAAATCCACGTTGTTGAAGATGGCCGCAGGCTTGGGCCGGCCTGTTAACGGCCGGGTCCGGGTTCATGCACACCCGTTGGGATATGTATTCCAGGAGCCCCGGCTGCTCGGGTGGTACACGGCCCGGGAAAATATCAGTTTAGCCCTGGAAGCGGCCGGCATGCCCGTAAAAACGGCGAAACAAACCGCGTCAAAATATCTTAAGGATTTGGACCTGTCCGGGTTTGAAAATCATTATCCCCGGGAATTGTCCGGGGGCATGAACCAGCGGATCTCCATTGCAAGGGCGCTTTCCGTCTCCCCGGAGCTTCTTCTTTTGGATGAACCCTTTACCGGTCTTGATCCTGCCCTGAAAGACCGGGTCAAGGAACGGATATGGGCTGTTGTGGAAAAAACAAAGGCCTGTGTGATTCATGTCACCCATTCGAAACAGGAATTATTACCTGGAACCCATGCCCTTTTTACGCTGGACAGGGGGCGGCTTTACCCGGATAGAGTCTAATTATCTGCCCGGCCATACCGGGGAAAGATAAAAAGGCGTTTCGTTGGATGCCTTATAAAAGGGTTGTCTTGGTTCAGGATGTCATAGCTTTCATAAAATATTCGGAATAAGGAGAACAGGAGGCAAACGCCCAGGCGGACAGGCGCCCATGACTTGTCAACCCTATGCCGTCCATGCTACAAATATGAAACCGGCTGGACGGAATTTATCTAATTTCAGGGGACTTGAAAATATGCGGAGCCGATGTAAATATATACTCATATGCCTTTTAGCTGTTTTCCCTTTCATGAACGCAACCCCGTGGGCCTGTACATTTGAACAGGGATACGATGTGACGGTTTACCCGGAGGTGGCAACCCCGGGGCTTCAGCAGGATGCCATTATCTACCATTTTGAACAGGGCAGGGTAACGAGCCGATGGAGCCGGAGGATGACCTATTCCAACGGGTCCCGGTCCTTTCTCACGGCCGATCTTACCGGGACATTCACAAACGGCACCCTCAAATGCGAGCAGACTTCCGAGATGAATATGTATATGCCCCGGGGCACTGAACCGCCGGGAATGCCGGACGGCCTGCACATGATCATCAAGCAAACCAGTTACATCACCGGAACGCTGAACAACCAGGGAAAGATCCTGGGACGCGTAAAAATCGTGACAAAGGAAATCCTGTCACTCGCCCCCAACCCCAAAGATAAGGGCCAAACAATGATCTGGGCCCCGCTTCCCGATCTGTCGGGCTCGCCCGATGAATTCATGGACCTGGCCATCAACCTGCCCTATACCCTATGGTATGCCTCGGACAATATAATTGCCTGCGGCGCCGAAAGCCTGGCGGTCCGAAGGATTCTGGAACGTATCGACGAGCACTGGAATGCCCTTTCCGACACCATCGGCAAAATGCAGTACCCCCTGGCAGCATCCCAGATAAGAACCCTGAAATCCGATATTCTGGATCTTGAAAAGGAGATCCATGGCAGCGGCCTTGATTGTGAAATCGTTTTTTCAGGCCTTCCAACGGATGATATGATGATCCGTCTCATCCGGCTCAGATTCATGATGGAAGAATGGAAGGACGCCTACCATATCGTGAACGAGGCTTTGGGAAGTGTCCAGACCCAGCTTGCGGAAACCCGCCGTGTACTGACCGTCAATGTGTTTAAATCGATCATAAAGAATTATATCAACTGGTCCAACTCAGTTCCCACCGATGTGGTGGCCGGCCTCTCCCAATACAGTTTCATCACCGGGGTGGCTGACTTTCCCCGCAGCGGACTGGGCATGTATGAAGAATCCCAAAAGGACACAGCCATTCTCTCAGACCAGTTCAAAACCAAAGTGACCCTGGAGGCCCTTGAACCGTTTTACGACAAAAAACGCGACTATGTACTTGAACAGGCGGACCGGACCACCACGCTGATCCGGCAAACCAAGCCCTCATCCCTGGAACCCTTAGACCGGAGCCTGATCCATTTTTTTTCAAACCTCAAAAGGGCATCATGGCAGGAGAGCCCAGTCAAAAAAAAGGCCATGGAACAGTTGGCTGAAAAAAGGGCTGAATCCTAATACTGTCTAATTTTTGTGCAAGTGTTTAAGAGCGGCGTTTGCAGGCCGGACATAAAAAAACAGGGAGAGCTTTTACTTGCACCCTCCGGCTTTCTTTGAACGTGATCACCGCATTTGCCTGCGTTGCGGTCTCCCTGGGTTAGAACCCAGTTTCTGGCAGTTTCAAGATCTTGTAAGGTGTTAACATTAAATGCAAACCGCATGTCCTGGTCCAGGGATTCCAGCACAGGGGGCGGGATCTGTATATTGTTTTCCGGCCTTAAAATTTTTTTGATCATAAACACCTGCTTTTCCAGGTTGGTTTCAATCCGGGGAAAGCAGGACTTATGATAGAGCGCGGAGAGCATTTCAAGGCCGCCCCTGGTTTTGGGGATGATAATCTGTTTGTCATAGTCCCGCTGCGCCAAAAGATACCTGATCACGTTCTCGCTGATAAAGGGCAGATCGCAGGCCGTGACATAACTCCAATCAAAATCGGCGTAAAAAAGACCTGCGTGAAGCCCTGCCAGGGAACATCGGGACGGGTGAATATCCGTAACAACCAACGCATCCAGGCCCAGAAAATCCCTGGGATTATTGACCACCAGAATCACCTGGGGGAAAATCCTTGAAAATACGCTGATGATTCGTTCGATGATGGTCTTTGATCCGATCTTGTGAAATGCTTTTTTTATGCCCGGAAGTCTGCGATTGCAGCCGCCGGCCAGGATCACGCCCGTGCAGTCAAATTTTTCCAATGATCTGTTTTTTCTTACTTTTTAAATAGTGTCCGACCGAAAACCAGTATTTTGGTTATGCAACATCCTGGTTCACAGATTTTGAACCCGCTGGGGGTGTGAAAACAGTGTAAACCGATCGGGCCGGGCATAACCAGCCACTGTGATACCTGTTTTCCGGGCCATTAGAATCGATTCTCGGGTGGGAGCCCCCCGCGAGGCCAGGACGGGAATTCCAAATGCAGCCGCCTTCTGGAGAACCTCTATGGGGATTCGGCCGGATACCAACAATACCATATTGTCAGGCGGGGTGTTGTTCATGAGCAGGGTGCCGATGACCTTGTCCACAGCGTTGTGACGGCTGATGTCGTCAATGTGGAATTCGGGCATGGCATTGGCAATGCTCACGGCTGCAGTGTGAACCCCTCCGGTCTGCCGGTGAAGCACAGAGCACTGCAGCAGCCACGCCATATTTTTGATCAAACGCTCAGGGTCAACACCTGAATGGGGGGCGATGTCAAAACGGTCCGGATGAGTTTCACGGACTTCATGGGTGACATCTTTGCCGACGCCGGAGGGGTATACAGGTTTGCTTAAGCTTTCAGAACCTGAAACGGTTTTTACCCTGACCCGGACTATCTGCCCATGTTTATCCAAATCAAGTGATTCAATATCTTCAGCACGCCGGATCACCCCGGCAGAAAATAGAAATCCCAGGGCCAAAACTTCCAGGTGGGAGGGTGTGCACGGCAGTGACGCTATTTGAAAGCCATTAACCTTAACAATCAGGGTTGTTTCCACCGGCACATGACAGGTTTCCCTGTAAAACCGGCCCTGACTGTATCGGCATACATCCATCCGGGTTGATTTGTTTTTCATCACCATAAAAACATTGCTCCATCTTGTTATCATTGGGAGGTAACACGTTGCCCAGATACGGATCTATGGAGAACAGGGGAACCGCGTTTATTCACTCTTCTTCAACTTTTGGGCGGATAAAAAAAAACCCCGGCATCGGTCCGGGGGTCAAGAAAA
>JAKSBO010000805.1 GCA_022361095.1 Desulfobacterales bacterium
AGTGGCGCACCAGTGGCCATGAAAGCGATGTGCTGTCCGTAATCAGAACCCCCCGGAACCCGGGGCGCGATCTGCTGGAGATCAGGGGACACGGCAGCAATCCGGTTTATCTAAAAGGGCAAATACTCACCAAAACCCTGGATGTGGTGCTGGAAAATGTGGTGATGCAGGAGAGCCTGGAGGTCCGGGGCGGCAACCTGACCATGTCCCGGTGTGCAGTGTCCAAAGTGACGGTGACCAGCCGGCATGTGCAAACGCCCTGGTGTGCGGTGAACGATTCGCTGGTAAACAGTCTGCAGCTTGCCCGGGGCACTGTACGCCTGGAACACGTTACCCTGCTGGAAAAAATTATTTGCGATACCCTGTTGGCAAGTGATTCGATTTTAACGGTGTCTCGTGTAAAACGCGGTGATGAAAAAAAAATATCCATTGACGGGTATCTGCGGTATTCAATGGTGCCCAAAGACTTTTTTAAACACCCCGAAACCACAAATCTTCAACGGGACAGTGCAACGGTACATGAAGAAACGCCCCATTTTTTCATACCCCGGTGGGGAAAACCCGGCTTTGGTGCCGTGGTGCGGGGATCTTCGGATGTTGCAGAATTCGGCGCGGAAAACCAGGGGGCGCTTGGGTGTTATAACCACATGTTTTTTTCCCGCAGGTATGCGGCCATGAAACGTAAAATAAAGGATTTTCTCCCCTTCGGGATGACCGCAGCCCTGGTGGAGGACCCGCTTCTGTGGGATGAGAAACTGTTTGAGCTTTCAAACGACGGATTGAAATCATAAAAAGAGGTTGGCAATGAAAATAGAGATTTCCGGTAATGGTTTTTGTGAGGATAAGCAGTTTTCCGGGGTTTATCTGCAACAGGGAAGAATGCTGCTGGATGCGGACTGGAATGAACAGGTTGATATTTCCAAAGACGCACTCAAAGGGGCCATGGCTGATGTCATCGGTTCGGGTATCCCCAGGGACGGGGGGGTGACGGTTGACACAAACGGCCGGATTTCTAAAGGCCTGTTTTATGCGAATGGTGAGCGGGTCGAACTCAAAAGCACGGTGGACCTGCTCAAGTCGCTGCCGGCAGTACCTTCCAATCAGGAACTGGTGTTTTACGCCGATATCTTTGAACGTGAAATCACGGCCATTGAGGACCCGGATATTTGTGATCCGGCCCTTTATGGCGCAGACACCTGCACCCGGACCCAAAAAGTGGTGCAGTCGCGGTGGATTAAAAAATCATTGTTCAGCGGATTGCCCCAAACCGGTAAATCCCTGTGCAGAATCCGGCGTATTTCAAAAATGGACCCATGCCTTTTCCGTCTGGAAATTCACGATATCAACCTGTTAAAAAAATCAGTCACCCTGAAATGGTCCTTTGAAAACGGTGCAGAGCAGTATAGGGCGGAAGAATATCCCAAAGATTTTGCGGCAGGCAACTGGGTGTATGAATATTTTGATGCAGGCTCCGAAGGATTTTACGGGTTTAATCCCTCCGGGTCCACCCTGCAACGGCCGGGGTTGACACTGGATATCGAAAACAATCCGGGCGGCCTTGGATTGGTCAGACGCTGGGACGGTTTTGCCGCCATTGAATACAGCCAGGTAAACCAGGGAGTCTTAAACATTGGAAAGCTGTCATCCCTTTACCATCACAACGCGCTTCAGCTCGATCCCAATCTGGGGCAGGGCATCGCCGGGTCAATCGGTTACGGCACTGCCGGCAATATCTTCTCGGTAAATCTGGGGCCGGTGCTGGTGGAACTCTCTTTGGATATGAACGCCCTGTTTGTGGGGGATTACTGGCAGGTCAAAATCCGGGAGCAGTATCCGGATCTTTTGCTTAACCAGGCGCTGCCCAACGGTTACCGGCACCATTACATTAAACTGGCTGAAAAAAAGCCGTCCCGGCCGTTACAGATGGTTACGGGCCGGCATGCCGCCTTCCCCTCGTTAACTACCCTGACCTCCGGGGATATTGCCGGGGCAACCGCCGGGCAGACCGTGGCCCGGGAGCTGAAAGCCCTGGCAGAGAAAGATGCGGTTCAGGACGGGCGGCTGGATTCCTGCGAATCGGATATTGCCGGGTTAAAGGAGTCAATTAAACAAAATGAGCAACGCCTGGCATTATGGGGCAGGGGAGTGGTTGCCGGGTTTATTCCGGATGAACCCGAAACAGCCATTATCGCTGAACGCCTTAAGGTTTCCATGGACTTTACGTCACAGCAGGGCACCTTGATCGACGGCACAGGCGCCCTCTGGATGA
>JAKSBO010000420.1 GCA_022361095.1 Desulfobacterales bacterium
GGAATACGGTTACAGGTAAATCAGTTCAGGCTTCATCAGCCGGCGGTCATAACGATGGATAACCCGCCACACTTTTATGGTTTTGGTTTCTGCCTCTCCGGTGCCTTTGAATCAAAGCCCTCATGCATGAAGCAGGCATTTCTGGTTAAAAGCGGAGAAAGCGGCTTTTTCAATTTTCCGGAAACAGAATCCAACAGCCAGATAATTAAAAACGGACGTCTGCTTCAAATCCTTATTTATATGACCCCGGAAATTTTATCCGGACTCACCGGCAAAGACCCGGGGCAATTGCCGTCTGTTCTCATGAAGGACACACGGATACCCTATCGAGCGGTCGATAAAATAACACCACTTATGCAGGCAACGCTTCATCAGATGCTGAACTGCACCTACCAGGGCATAACAAAAAAGCTGTATATTGAAGGAATAATACTGGAGTTAATTGCCCATAAGATTGCCCAGCTGTATTCCAGTGAAAACATTTCACTTCATAAACAAAGGTTGAATCCAAATGAAATCGAGCAAGTCCGTCATGCAGCAAATCTGTTGTGCCTGGATTTAGAATCGCCGCCGAACATGTCCGATCTTGCGGGAAACGTCGGTATGTGCCGCAGTAAACTTTACGCCTGTTTTCAAGAGGTATTCGGCACCACCCCTTTTGCGTATCTCCAGCAAAAACGCATGGAAACAGCGGGAAATCTGATTAAATCCGGGGCGGTTAATGTTACCGAGGCAGCCTATTCCGTCGGCTATTCAAGCCTTAGCCATTTTTCCAAAGCTTATAAAAAACACTTCGGTGTCCCTCCAAGGGAATATGCATATAATCGCTAACTGCTCGCAAAGCGGATAATCATCCCGACACATTAAAATTAAAAACCCTGCGTTTCTTTTTCATAAAGCCATGAGGATTTAAAAAAACTATTCCGAAAAAAGGAACTTGAAGGCCGCTGTGTCAAATATACAATACCGCTAATAATAAATACGGTACCGCTATAACTTTTTTCCGGCCTGTGCTTAATTATTTTTTTTAATTTTTATATGTCAGGTAGATAAAACTATGCGCTTAAAAATTTATTACTGTTTTCTGGTAGTTACATTCTTTATTTCAACCCTTTATTATTCATCCGCATTCGCCCGGGGGTATCCGAAAACCATCACCGATGCCTTAAGCCGAAAAGTCACCATTGAAAAACCGGTAGAACGAATTGCCTTCAGCGGTACTTGTATCGGTGAAGCCCTCATCATTGCAGGGGTCTGGGACAAGGTGGCAGGCAGGGGCTACATGACTGACCCGGATAAAATACTGTACCCCGGGATAGTTGAAATACCTGTTTTTGCAACTGACATACCGGGCCCATATAACGTAAATTATGAAAAAATGCTTGAGCTGAATATTGATCTTTTGTTCACCGTCAATACGACCAGCCCAGGGTTTGAGGAGATGAACAACAAAATCAAATCCCGCGTAAAAATTGTTGTTCTGGATATGTTTCTTCCTGAAACAGTAAAAAGTAATTTTGAAATACTGTCAGCAATATTTGACCAGAAACAAGGCTCAAAAGCGTATATTGACTGGTATGAACATATTGTCCGGGACATTTCCTCGAAGACTTCGGGCCTGTCTGCTGAGCAGAAAAAACGTTTTTTTCTGAACTGGAGCTTTGGTCATGTCAAGGAGTTTTCCACTATGTCTGACAAGTTTCCTGGTATGAAAGCAACCAATACGCTCGTTGGCGGGATCAATATTGCAGCAGATCTCGGAAGCGCCTGGGGCGGAGCTATTGATCCGGAATGGCTTATGCAGCAGGAAATTGACGCCATCATCTGCCAGGGCTCCCTCCCGAATATCTATGGGGCGGCGGTTGATGACCCCGCCGGACTTATAACTTTTCGAAAACAGATCATGGCGCTTCCCGCTTTTGCGTCAAGCAAGGCTGTCAGAAATAACAGTGTGTACATGATCTCTCCTAAGTTCATGTTTTCTCCGGGGCTTCCCGTTTATCTGGCATATCTCGCGAAATGGCTTCATCCGGAACTATTTCCCGGGTTGAACCCGCAAGTACTGCACCAGGAATATCTGAACCGATTTCTTCATGGAAATTTTGATCTATCCAAACATGGTGTATTTGTTTATCCAAAATGATACCTGAACAACATTCCCAACACCTTGAAACAGCGTACCTGAATTACAAGAAAAAAAGGTGGCTGTTGTGCGGTTTGTTACTCCCTGTACTTATCCTTTCGTTTTTAGGCAGTCTTGCTATCGGCAGCGCGTCTCTTTCCCTGAGTGAAGTCACGCAGGTGCTTTGGCAGCTAATCAGTGATCATGTGTCGGTGCCGGACACCAGCGCAGGTATCATCATCCGGGATTTTCGGTTACCCCGTATATCAATGGGCTGCCTGACCGGAATGGCACTTGGCGCTTCCGGAGCGGTCATGCAGGTGGTGCTGCGCAACCCGCTGGCAGACCCCTATATTTGCGGTATATCCGCTGCCGCTGGGTTCGGCGCTTCACTGGCTATTATTTCCGGAATAAGCATTATGACAGGACTTTTTTTTGTTGTTGGCAATGCCTTTATTTTTTCCCTGATTTCCGTCAGCATCATGCTCGCTGTTTCAGGCAGAAAGGGAGCAGCGCCTCAGACCATGATCCTCACCGGGATAGCACTGCTGTTCTTTTTTCAGGCAATGACAACCATATTACAATACTTTGGAGACTCGGATGCAGTAAAAGCAGCGGTCTTCTGGACCATAGGTGATCTGGGGAAAGCTGGCTGGGGTGAAATTTCCATTATTACACCTTTTGTATTCGCAGGCACAGCATACCTCTGTTTTCAATCGCGGGATCTTAATCTTATCAATGCCGGAGATGAAACGGCCCAAAGTTTGGGCATCAATGTCACCCGTGTCCGAATTCTGTCCCTGGTCGTTTCAACGGTCATGGTTGCCGGAATCGTCAGTTTTACCGGGACTATCGGATTTATCGGCCTGATTGCTCCGCACATGGTCAGATTTTTTGTGGGAAATGACAATACCATATTAATTCCGGCTTCCGGCCTTGTGGGGGCTGTTTTATTGATCATATCGGACACCCTTGCCCGAACTGTTCTATCGCCGGTTATCTTGCCGGTCGGAACCTTAACAGCCTTTCTTGGCGTGCCACTGTTTGTATACCTCATCATATTTAAAAAAGAGATGCTGCAATGAAAATCAATGTCGCGCATCTCTGTTTTTCCTACGGGGACAAACCGATTCTAAAAGACATCAACTTCCAGGTCTCACAGGGGGAAGTTGTTTGTATTGTCGGCCCGAACGGCAGCGGGAAAAGTACATTGATCAAATGTATGGCCTCGCTTTTACGTTTTCATTCGGGAAGTATTTTTTTTGACGGCAAGGCTTCAACCGATTTTCGGTCCATGGAGCGTGCAAAACACATCGGTTATATGCCGCAGACAGCTTCCCTGTGCTTCTCCACAACGGTTTTTGAAACCGTGCTCATGGGCAGACGGCCATACAGCTCATGGCGCAGCAGCACAAAGGATGTTCACATTGTTGCAGACATACTCAAACAGATGGATCTGGAAGAAAACGCCCTGCATAACGTGAACTGTCTGTCCGGCGGCCAGCAGCAGCGGGTCTTTATCGCAAGGGCTCTTGCACAGGAGCCGAAGGCGCTTCTTCTGGATGAACCGACATCAGCACTTGATATTGCCCATCAGATGGACACGATGGATACGGTCTGCAACCTTGCGCGGACCCGGCAGATCTCTGTTGCCATGGTCCTCCATGACCTTAATCTTGCGGCAAGATACGCAGACCGGATCGTGATGCTTTTCAGAGGAAGCGTGCATGCACAAGGCTCCCCCCAAGAGGTGTTCACCTCGAACAACATGGAAACCGTGTACGGGGTTACGGCTTCCATTCAAAACAATAACAACACTGTTTCCATCCTGCCTGTGGCCCGCTGCGGGGCAACACAGCAAGCATCTGAAAAAACGAGGGGCTGATAATTGAAAAAAATGTCGACAATAAACATTGATTGTTATCCGGAGGTTAAGAATGCACAAAATAAATTTGAGCGGTCACACATGTTGGAAAAATGGTTTAAGGGTATTGTCTTTACACACCATAGCAATAATACTTTGTTTGTGTTCACCGGTACTGGCGGAGGAAAAAAAAGCGGACAAACCCACTTCTCGTCTGGGCGAAATGGTTGTGACCGCTACCAAGATGTCCACAAAGGTGGATAAAATCCCCACTAACATTGCTGTCATCTCGAGCGAGGAATTAAAAAAATATCCAGGCCATTACAATGCACTGACTGTACTGAAGGAGGCAAATGTTCCAGGGCTTTATTTCCCCGGCAATGCGAGTGGTTCCGGAAACGGAGATATCTCAATAAGCACCCGAGGCAGCGAAGTATCCTATTGGGGGATGAAGGTGATGATCAACGGAGTTGAGTTCAACCGGGGGAACGGATATATAAGGGCCGGGCGTCTTGCTGTCCATGACATTGAACGTATAGAAATAACCAAAACCCCATCTGCAGAGTATGGTGATCAGGCCCTTGGCGGGGTGATCAATATCATAACCAGGGCAGCGGAGAAACCTGCGGAAGCCAAAGCGGGCCTGGCCTTTTCCAGCCTGGGAGGTGGGAACGGTTACGGTGTGCTTAATGGGACTCAGGAGAAATGGGAATACTATCTTGACGCCTCGGCAACCCACGAAGATTCCTATCAGGACCATGGTTATCTGGAGGGGAAAAACGTATACGGCAAACTGGGGTATTCATTAAATGAAAATGCACAGATTGATCTTCACGGCTCATACAAGGTTTCGGAAGGAATCTATTCAACCGGTCTGACCAGAGAACAGTTTGAAGAAGATCCCTCGCAAAATCCACCTACAGATGCTGATAAATATTATGAGACGGAAGAAATCCTGGGTGCACTGGTATACAGGCAGCAGCTGGGAACGCATGAGTTTATGGGGAAACTGGAATTACAATCATCTAAATTCCAGGCATACTTTGGGGCTTATGTCGAGACGGAAGCCTGGCAGGCACATCCGGAATTAAACATGACCTTTAATCACGATATTGGTGCAATGGCCAACAAGCTGGTTGTCGGTGGTGAATATCGTTATCACGATATTAATCCTAAAAGTTATAAAGCATCGAGCTTTAATGATGTTGGAAAGATCAATCAGGATTTTACACGGGAAGATATCAGTTATGCCGGGTATCTTCAGGATGAATTGCGCATTACGGAGGCACTCACAATTACCGGCGGTATTCGTTACGACTACTTTGACTTGGAGCAAACCACCAGCCTTCCCGGCGGCAATGCCTGGAGTCAGGACAAAGGGGATTTCAGCCCCAAACTTGGAGTTACCTATCAAATATGTGACAAGGTCAACCTGTTTGCGGGATTCAACAGCGGCATAAAAAGTCCGGTCAGACTTGGACAATGGTGGACCAACGGAGAACTTGATCCGGAAAAGCTCCGGGCCTATGAGGTCGGATTTCGAGGATATATATCTGACTGGCTGGATTACAATGTGGCTCTGTTTCGACAGGAGGTGTCTGATAAGTTTGTCAGGCCCAGCGCAGACTGGGATGCACAATATGAAAATGCCGGCAAAACGAGTGCACAAGGCGTGGAACTTGGAGCCAATGTTCAACTTCCGAACGGCATCTATACCGCAGTAAGTTTTACCTACCAGGAGTCTGAATTTGATGAATTTGTCAGTATGGGTGTTGATTATTCAGGAAAAAAAATGACTGGAGTGCCGGATATTATTTTTTCCATCAAACTCGGCTGCCGGCATGACCTGCTCGGCGATTTTTCAATGACCCCGGTATATACAGGCAAACGTTACTTCAACTACGCCAACACCAATGAAGACGACGCCTTCTGGGTATTGAACGCCCGGTATGCGAAGACATTCGGCAAATTTGAGCTATATGTTTCGGCAAATAACCTTTTTGATGAAAGCGCGGTCGGCAGCGGCAGCGGAAATCCAGGCGCGGAAATCCTTTATCCCATACCGGGATTCAATGCGATTGCCGGTTTGAATATACAATTTTAAATGTTTTAAGAAACCGGCATAGCGTGGTTAGAATTGCCAGACACAGCAACATATGAAATAACTCACCCGGGCATGGTTTACGTCTCTTCCCTCAAAGAGACGTTCAGAGAAAGGCAGCCTTAAGTACGTTGAGTCATAAAAAAATACCAAGACACGCAAGGAAAAATTATGTCTTTTTTAGATACAAAATTATTATCAGTTGGAAATGTGGAAAGTGAGATTAAAGAGATATCTATCCCGCTCAAGGACAATGATCTTAAATTCGACCCTGAAATTTGGTCAAAGCAGAAATCCAAATCAAAAATCACCAAAATAATTATTAATGAAGAATTTGAAGAGTGCCTTGACGGCATTGATGATTTCTCCCATATCATTGTTATTTATCTTACCGACGTACCCGAAAAAACAAGAAGAACCTTGAAAAAAGTCCATCCCGGAGGATGCAGCGAAATGCCGTTAAAAGGTATTTTTTCATGCAGATCACCGATTAGACCCAACCCATTGGCAATATCGACCATTCTGCTGATAGAGAGAACGGGGAACATTCTGACCGTTGACGGACTTGATGCAGTTGACCAAACTGTTATTCTCGATGTCAGACCATATGTTGGAGAAGCCAAACATATGCTGGAAACAGCAACAATCGCCCCATGGGTATCTGACTTGAAACAATTATTCCAAAAATAATTGGGTCGCCGGATCCAAATCCAGCAAGAGGCGCCAGGCCGGAACAACGTGAACCGTACCCGGTTCCACTGTGAAGATGTCGGATTCGTTTCGGCTGACAATGGTTCCCGAGGGGATTCTCATCTCGGCCATTGCCTGGGAGAGTGCCGTCACCTCCCTGTTTCGGGTTTTCAGGAGGATAAGATAAAACATCTGAATATCAAGCTGACCCGGGCCAAAGTCGAGCGTCTGGCGGCCGAACTGCTGGACCGGCTGGAAGGGCCGTGTGCCACTGCTGTTAAAGATGCA
>JAKSBO010000350.1 GCA_022361095.1 Desulfobacterales bacterium
AAATAAATGGGGCGGGATTTGTTTTGTATTTTGATCATGGCTCGCAACGAAGAATACGTCTAAAAAGGAAAACAATATAACGGCCACGGGCTGACCTGACATATCTGCTGCCAGGTACAGCCCGCAACGCAAGTTCAAAAGATCTGAGTAACTTTTACAGATTTGCTTTAAAAAACATTACTGTTCCCCTAGGGCCTCATCGCCTGTTTTGAATTCTGTCAAGATTTAAAAAGGGTAAGGGAGATGTTGTATTGGGATCCATGATGATCAGGTGGTTACCGTCTTGAAGCTCTTTGAGCACAGCCATGCTTTCAAGCTTCAGGTATCCTTCCAGGGAGATCGCATCAATGATTTTTCGTTTTGCCGCGGCCTCGGCCTCGGCACGCACAAGAATGGCTTTGGCTTCGATCCTGGCAGCCTCAAGCTGGGCATTGGCATTGATGAGCATAACCTCTTTTTTCTTGTTGGCCTGTATCAGCTCCGCTTTTTTTTCTGCTTCAGCCTGGGCTTCTTTACGCGCTTGGTCAACCCTGAATTTTTTTAATTCTTCCTTGGCTTTTTCAGCAGCCTGGGCAGCTTCTTTTTTTCTCATCACCGCATTGGTAATGATAGAGGGTAAGGTGACATCCCTGATGAGCAGTTTTTCAATCTTAATCCCTTTTTGTGCCAAAACAGAGAGCCCGGTAAGCAGTTCCTCCTGGATACGCTGCTGAACCGCCTGTTCATAAAAGTTTTCCGCCCGGGGTACGCTTTTGCCGATTTCGCGCATCAGGCTTCGCAACAGGGGCATCATATGCACATCAATGACTTCCGTAGGGGTGCCGGTCTCCTTGAGCATCACAGGGGCCTGCTCTTTGATCAGCCGGTACTGGATGGACAGGTCAAACCTGGTGATGAGCTGATCGCTTGAAGGCACTCCCATCTCCTCTTTATACGTTTTTTGCCTGGCATCAAAAAGCGTGATCTCTACCAACGGATTGATCAGGTGAATGCCTTCGGTATAAATATCGGACTGCACTTTACCAAACAGGGTACCTACACCGACATTTCCGGCGGGTATGGTTGTTAGAAACCGGGAAATAATAAAAAATAAAACCAAAATTACTATGATACCGCCAAGGATCATTGGAACGAATTTGGATTTTCCTTTTTGGGGGGTGTCCAGCGGGTTAAATTTTGCATCGGTGTTCATGTTCGGATCTCCTTGTTTGATTCTTTACCATGAAGTACATGAAGCGCATGAAGAAATAAATCCTTCATGTACTTCATGCGCTTTATGGTGAATTAGTCTTTGAAAGGGTGAGGCTGTTCTGGCTTTAAAATTTACCCCTTTACTTTTTAGGGACTACATTTTGAGGGTTTCCTGCCAGATAGCTTTTTAGGTTTTCAACGGCTATGGACATCAGTCTTTTTCTTGATGCAAGGGTTGCCCAGGCAAAATGGGGTGTAATGTAACAATTTTCAGCCGTCAGCAAAGGGCAGGATTTATCAGGGGGTTCTTTGGCAAGGACATCCATGGCAGCCCCGGCAATACGGCCTTGATTTAAAGCATCTGCCAAATCGTTTTCCACAACAAGCTGCCCCCGGGAGGTGTTGATTAAATAGGATGTTTTTTTCATTTGCGCCAGGGTATCCTTGTTGATCATTCCTTTTGTCTGGGGGGTTAACGGACAATGCAGGGATATAATATCACTGGATTTGATAAGGTTGTCCAGATCCGAATAGGTGATGCCGGCGGGAAGATCAGGGGGAACCGAGCGGTTGTAGATCAGAATATTCATCCCGAAAGCCAATGCGATTCGTGCCACGGCTTTACCGATACCGCCATAACCGACAATGCCTAAGGTGATGCCTTCCAATTCCACCAAAGGATAATCCCAATAACAGAAATCCTTTGATTCCGACCATTTTCCATCTGTTACCGTCTGACTGTGGTGGCCCACCCTGTTTGTCAGTTCCAGAATCAGGGCAAAAACCATCTGCGCTGATGAAGAACCGGAATAGCCGGGAACGTTGGTCACCGTAATCCCTTTCTGTTTGGTATATTCAAGGTCGACAACATTGACCCCTGTTGCTAAAACCCCGATATATTCAACTGTATCCATTGCCGCAATATCTTCAGCCGTCAGCACGGTTTTATTTGTCAACACAATATTGGCCCCGTCCGTCCGCTCCTTAATCTCTTCGGGGCTTGTTCTGTCATAAACCTGCAGATCACCGATTTGTGAAAATTCATCCCAGTTCAGATCCCCCGGATTCAGGGTAAATCCATCAAGAACAACTATTTTCATTTTTTTACCTTCCTTCCTTATTTATTATGTCCAAGCAAGCAGGAGATGGGCATTATAAAAAAAATTTAAATTAATGACATTGAATAGTCACTGCGATAACCTGGAAAATACAATGAATAACGTGTTTGAATCAACCCTGACAGGGCTATTCTTGTCCCTTAACATGTTAAATTTTAGTTGAATACAAAATTTTACAGTAATTTATATAACAGTCTTGATTTGCACCTTGTTGAATGCTATTACAGATTTGGTTTGTTCTTTGTGCACAAGAACAAATTGTGTCAGACCATTGAAAGCTTAAGTATTGTTTGTATGTTATGGGTGAACTGCTCATGGCCCGTAAATTCGCCGTTTGTGTTTGCAAGATGAAAGGCCTTGTGTTCAATAAAAAATTATTTGAACGGACTTTTATCTTAACATAGTTATAGTGTTAGATGTTTTAAACCTAAACTTCAACAGAGGAATAAACATGACTGAAATTATTAGATGGACAAGAACCGACGAGGCACCTTTATTAGCAACCCATTCTTTGCTTCCTATTGTTCAATCCTACCTTAAAGGGTCCGGGATTGACATCGAATTAAGTGATATCTCTCTGGCAGGCAGAGTTGCAGCTAACTGGTCTGACCGCTTGAAAGATGATCAAAAACAATCCGATGATCTGGCAATGTTAGGTGAGCTTGCAAAAACTCCGGACGGAAATATCATCAAACTTCCGAATATCAGTGCTTCTGTTCCTCAATTGAAAGCCACCATTAAAGAGTTACAGGATGCCGGATATGATGTTCCCGATTATCCTGATGAGCCTAAAAATGACGAAGAAGCGGCCATCAAAGAACAGTATTCAAAGAACCTTGGTTCTGCGGTTAACCCTGTCTTAAGGGAAGGCAACTCCGATCGTAGATCTGCTGTTGCCGTTAAAGAATTCGCCAAGAAAAACCCCCACACCATGGGTGCCTGGACTGCTGACTCCAAAACAGACGTTCTGTCCATGACCGAAGGCGACTATTACGGAAGTGAAGTTGCAACAACTGTTGAAAACGCATGTGACGTTAAGATCGAACTGGTTGGTGCAGACGGATCAACAACTGTTCTTAAAGAAAGTCTTGCCCTGGAAGCTGCTGAAGTTATTGATGCATCCGTAATGAGCAAAAAAGCGCTGCGCGCATATGTTGCCAAAGCGATTCAAGAAGCCAAAGATCGCGGTGTTCTGCTGTCAGCCCATCTTAAAGCAACCATGATGAAGGTTTCCGACCCGATCTTCTTTGGTCACATTGTTTATGTTTATTTCCAGGATGTTTTTGAAAAACATGCAGGTACCTTCAAAGAAATCGGCGTAGATCCGAATATGGGTCTTGGCGATCTTTACACCAGACTTGAAACGCTGCCCGCAGACAAAAAAGCTGAAATCGAAGCAGATATCCAGGCTTGCTACGACAAAAATCCGCCTCTGGCAATGGTTGATTCCGATAAAGGCATCACCAACCTGCACGTTTCCAGTGACGTAATTATTGATGCTTCCATGCCTGCAATGATTCGTAATTCCGGTAAAATGTGGGGACCTGATGGAAATACCGCTGATACCGTAGCCATGATTCCTGACAGATGCTATGCCGGTGTTTTCCAGGCAGCCATTGACGACTGCAAGAAAAACGGCGCGTTTGATCCTACAACCATGGGAACCGTACAAAACGTTGGTTTGATGGCAAAGAAAGCCCAGGAATACGGCTCACATGACAAAACATTCCAGGTACCTGCCGCAGGAACCGTTAAAGTTGTCGATACTGCCGGCAACGTACTGCTTGAAAGAGCTGTTGAAGAGGGCGATGTTTTCAGAATGTGCCAGGTTAAAGATGCCCCGATCCAGGACTGGGTAAAACTGGCTGTTAACCGTGGCAAACTGACCGGTTACCCGGTTGTTTTCTGGCTGGACAGCAACAGAGCCCACGATGCCGAACTGATTAAAAAAGTTGAAAAATACCTGCCGGATAATGATACAGCCGGTCTGGACATTAAAACTATGGCACCCACCGAAGCCAGCGCTTATTCTTGCGAGCTCGTAAGAAAAGGCCAGGACACCATTGCTGCCAGCGGTAACGTTTTAAGGGATTACCTGACAGACTTGTTCCCCATTCTTGAGCTTGGCACCAGTGCTAAAATGCTCTCCATCGTTCCTTTGATGGCAGGTGGCGGACTTTTTGAAACCGGCGCCGGCGGATCTGCTCCGAAACACGTTCAGCAGTTTGTTGAAGAAGGCCATTTAAGATGGGATTCCCTGGGCGAATTCCTGGCATTGGCTGAATCCCTGGAATATATTGGAAACAAAGGCAACGCCACAGCTAAAGTATATGCCAAAGCTTTGGGCGAAGCCAATACCAAGTTCCTGGAAGAAAGAAAGAATCCCTCTCGTAAAGTAAATGAAATTGATAACAGAGGCAGCCATTTCTATCTGGCAATGTACTGGGCAGAAGCACTTGCGGCCCAGGATGATGATGCAGCTTTGAAAGATAGATTTGGAAAAGTTGCTGCCGCCATGAAAGAAAACGAGCAGAAAATTACTGATGAGCTTCTGGCTGCACAGGGAAAACCTGTTGACATCGGTGGTTACAACGTAATTGATTTCGATAAGACCACTGCTGCAATGAGACCCAGTGCAACAATGAACGAGATTGTTGATAACGCTTAATTATACATTTATTAAGTCAATCAACTGAGGTTTTTAAGCCCAGCCCCTGAAATCATTTCGGTGGCTGGGCTTTTTTATTAGAACGCACGGACGGTTTCCTTAATCATGGGGTGGGTCTGTTCAATGATTGAAAAAACTTTTTCAGGATCCAATTCCAGAACTTGTAATGAAGAGAGGCGGGACAGGTCTTTTATAACTTGATCGTGGTCCAGCTCAAGTTCATTGTTTGTTTCCAGGGCAAGATCGCCTTCTTCCAAACCAGGTGTATCCTTTTCTGAGAAAAAAAGGAACCCCAGTTCCCGGGCCAGGGAATTCGCAAGGCTGAGCACAAGCAGTTCCTTGTCTGTATTCTCTTCAAACCGGTCCCAGTGGTGAAATTCGGCAATTTTTATAATCTGCTTGGAAAAGTGCATTTTTTTCAGCAGAACGCCGCCAAAGGTGGTATGGATTTCGTGAATGGCACGCTGCAGATCCTCATCAAGGATAGAGACGTCCGGATACATGTCCACAAAGACCTTCATTAAAAGCATTTTTCCGATGTCATGGACCAGGCCCATCAGGAAAATGGTTTCCAAGTTATCCAGCCCTATTTCTTCGGCAAGACGTCTTGCCAGGGTGGCCACGGCAAAGGAGTGAATCCAGAGTTTGTCCATTTCGGTTTTGAGCACTTTATTCTCTGAATCAAAAAGATTTTTTGTTGCAAGGGCCGAACATACGCCCAGGGTATGTTTGAGGCCAAGCCTCACCAGCGCACCATTCAGGCTGGTTACATCGTCCAGGCCTTTGTAAAGAGAAGAGTTGGCAATGGTAATAAGCTTGCTTGAGATCACCAGATCCTTTTCCACTATTTTTGACAGATCTTCAACAGAGGGGTCTTTACCTGCCAGCAGTTCCTCAACCTCCTTTACGATGTTGGGGAACACCGGCAGTATGATTTTTCCGGAATAAAACCGTTTGATGACTTCAGCTACCCCCTCGCTGTGAGACATACGTTCTTCGCCTGTTTTTTCTTCGGTGCCGGTATCAAAACCCATTTGGGACAAACTTTGGATTAACTGAACTTTACTTATCGGTTTTGTCAGGTAGCCGTTGCATCCAAGTTTAATGCAGGCGTTGATTGTGCCCAGGTTCATCCGGGCAGTTATCATTATAATTTTTACCCGGTCTTTTTTGGGTATTTTGTCCTCACCCTCTTTTTTACGGATGTGTTTAAGAAGTTCCATGCCGCTCATGCCCGGCATGGATACATCAAGGGTGATGAGATCAAAGGGTTGGTTTTCCGCTTTTGCCTTGTCAATTTCCGTCAGTGCCTCTTTGGCATTGTCCACGGCCACGCATGTACCCATATCCGTCATTTTTGCAAGTAGAATATTTCTGGATATATTTTCGTCATCTACGATGAGAATTTTCATGTATCCGTCCTTATGGTTAGATTATTACCGGAATATCATCCATGATATCTGATTCGTCAAGGTCCTGCATGATTACGGCCTGGGAGGTTGTGCCGTCTACCAGTATTCTTACGGGCCGGTCAAACCGGATGTGCTTTAAATACCGGGTGGTGGTGACGGTTTCCCGGCCGGCAAGAAAATCATAATCAAGAAAATCATTACCTTTGTCCTGTACAGTGATGTAAGGAATACCAAGTGAGGTGATGTTCTGAAAAAAATGGGATCCCTGGGAAAAATCAGCCTTGATGCTTTCAATGGTGGTTTCCACCATGACCCCCACGTTGGAAATATCGTTCCATCCTACGGGAATGCCCAGCCACCGGTCCGAAGACCCCCAGCGCCCCGGTCCGATGAGTATATATTTTGTTTGGGTTTCATTGAACATGGCATTGATTTTGTTAATTTCACCTGCCACCAAAGACGTTTTATTTGATTCAAATGTTTTGGGATCAACATAGACAATATCTTGTATATCTTTGTATTCGCCGTTGCCAAGGGAAAGGGTGGAACGGCAGAATGCGTTTTTAATGTCCGTTTCCGTTATCGTTACCCCAAGGTTGTGCTCGTATTGGCACATGGGCCGGATTTGCAGCAGGGAGAAGCGCGGCTTTGACCGGACCCCTTCAACAGGCAGGTCCACTGCAAATTCCACTTCAACGGAAGCACCCATCCACCGGCTCCCCAGGGCCGCGACTTCGGCCAAAATATCCGCCAGGGGAAAGGTATTGTATTTCAGAATATTGGCAAAGGTGAGCACAGGAAAATCTTTATCTGAAAACCGGTCCCGGATACGGTTATCCTGCATATTAAAAGAGGAGCAAAGCATCCGGACGGCTGGATGATCCTTGGCATCAATAATTTCCAGCCGGGTCAGGCAAGGGTCTTCAACCGTACCGAAAAATTTTTCATGGTTCGGAATTTCGTCCATTTTCAGGCCGTAAAAATATTTTTGTGAATTTTCCAGAATATCGTTAATCATGGAAAACTGGGGCAGAAACTGCGGATACTTTGGGCAGAGCCGAAGGGTTTTTTCGCCGGCCATGACAATTTTTCCAAGCCCCAGGGCAATGTAGGAAATGCCGTCTTCGGCTTTGAGGTGGTCAATGGGATAAAAATTATAGGACTGGGCCACCCCTGAAATTGCAGGGTAATAATAGTTTTTGTACCGGGTGCCGGTGATCTGCTGGAGCACCACGGCCATCTCTTCATCCTCGGTTCTGTGCATGGTGGACCGGGCATAGGATCTCGGCGCTTTCAGATAGGTTGAGGCATATACCAGCTTTACGGCCGTGATCAGCTGCGCCAGGCGTTTTTCATCGCTTGTGCCGGAGTTGGGCAGCATATAGGTTTTATAAATTCCGGCAAAGGGCTGGTAATGGGCGTCTTCAAACAGGGACGAAGACCTGACGGCAATGGGGTAATGCACATGTTCAATATAGGTCTTTAAACTCTTTTTCAGGGGACGGGGCAGTTCTGCTTTAAGAAAGCGTTCTACCACCTGGGCATCATCGGGCACCTTATCTTGTTCTATAAGCCGGGATAGCCCGTTATCTTCCACAAACATGTTAAATCCGTCTGTGGCGATGACAAAAGTCTGGGGAATGGTAATGTCAATTTCCGGAAATTTTTGCTTCAAGGAAGGGTCTTGGCCCAGTTGATGGGACATGAACGCAAGCCCCCTGGCCTTGCCCCCTAATGATCCGGTTCCGATTTTCATGAAATCGGTGTCCAAGTCAAATTTTTCAGGGTCAAATTCAATGACAAGCCCTTGGCGGGAGTCTTTACGCCGGTCACGGATTTGCTCTATGAGAAACCGCTTAACTTCGGATGCGTTGGTGAAATCTTTAATGGTGTAAGGTTTAAGGCTCAGGGCGAAATCAACTTCACTTCGGGCAAGCAGCCATCGGGAAAAATCATTGTGCCTGGCATGGTGCAGCACGGATGCATCGGGCATATCCGGCAGCAGTTTTTCAACCTCCCTTAAATTGGAAGCCCGGGCGATTTCACTGTAGTCCGGCATGCGGAAAACAAATGCCCCGAATCCTAAATGTGTGACAAAAAAACTCTTGATCTGGTCGTGGAGATTGTTGGAATTTTTATTGATGAATTGGGCGGGTATGGCTTTTGCGATGTCTTTATTTTTTTGTTCCGTACTCAGGATCAGGGTGGGCAGGTCCGGTATTTCGGCTTTAATCCGGGTTAAAAGCTTGCGCCCGGCATGGGGATCTTCCTGCCCCCCGTTAATGGTGTAGCGCATATCCGTGAAAACGCTGAGGACATAGGGCCTGTATAACTCAAACAGGGTCATGGCCTGTTCGTAGTCATGGGCCAAAAGCAGTTTGGGACGACCTCGCCGTTTTAAAATTCTCTCCTCTTCATTAATGGAATCATCCATAACCGACTGGGTCTGGATGACGATGTGTCTGTACAGAATCGGCAGCAGCGAAGAGTAATGATAGGGGGAATCCTCTACCATTATAATAACTCTGACCCGTGCATTTTCCGTGTCAAAGGCTACATTTTTTTCATCTTCCAGATTTTTTATGATGGCCAGCAGCAGGTCCGCCTTTCCGCCCCATATATAGGTCCGGTCAACAGGGGCCTGCAGGTCTGTATTTGAATAGTGATTAATATCGCAGGTATTGTGAAACAGCAGGTAAAAGGGGATTTGTGAATATTGCTTTTTCACCTGTCTGCCGAAAGAATAGACATCCATCCCGGTCAGTCCCGGCATGGCAAGAATCAGGTCAAAGGGTTTGCGTTCAAGATGCTCAAAGGCTTCGGTGACTGAGAATGCAAGGGTCAGCTTCGGGGGTTTAGACAGGTTCAGGCCCTTGTATTGATTTATAATCCGGTCCGAAAGCCGGCCCTCTTCTTCCATGATAAACGCATCATAGGGACTGGATACCAAAAGTATATCCAGCACCCTATAGGCCATGAGTTCATGATATATTTTTATGGAAGGAGCGTTCGCGCCCGTTTCGTCTGCCATCAAATTTTTTCCCGGAACAAGGTTTTTTATACACTAGTATAGCTGGTATTTTACAAGCTTACCATCTAATCCACCGATTTCCAGGTTTTTTTTCCATGACGGGGCCAAGGGCACATGTTTGATAAAGCCCGGATCGCCGAAATATACATAAGCCGTACAGCTTTTGCAGTTTTCCTTTAAAAATTGGCCAAGATCTTTATAAAATAATTTCATATTCTGATCTTTGCCCATACGGATGCCATAAGGGGGATTGGTAACAATGACCGCGTTTTCGACTGGTTCAAGTTCTTTGAAGTCTGATAGGCCAACATCAATTTCTCCGCCATGGTGAAGCCCCATCAGGTTGGTTTTTGTTGCTTCAACAGCAGATTCGTCTATATCGCTTCCTTGGATAAGCCCCCTGGGTAACGGCCGGATGCCTTTATCTGCGAAAGATTTCACAGCTTCCCATTCCCGGGCGTTAAAGTCGGGCAGCCGCTCAAATCCAAACTGTTCACGAAAAATTTGGGCCGGGATCCGGCTGTAATGCATCAACGCTTCGCACAAAAGGGTTCCTGATCCGCACATGGGGTCCAGCAACGGTTCTTCTCCCTGCCAATCGCTTAGGGCAATAATGGCTGCGGCCACGGTTTCCTGCATGGGGGCGGAGACCCTGGCTTCCCTGTATCCGCGCTTGTGCAAAGGCCCTGAACCTGCGTCAATGGAAATGGTGGCCCGATCTTTATGCACGTGAACATTGATCATGAGCCAGGGATCCTGGGTATTTACCGACGGCCTCCGGTTGGTCCGGTCCCTGAAATAATCGGCAATGGCGTCCTTGACCCGTAATCCTGCAAAGTTCGAATGGGTGATCTGTGACTCGGACACGTTGGATGCAATGGAAAATGTTTTTTTGGGGCTTAAAAATTCTTCCCATCGGATTGTTTTGGCTCCCTTGTACAACGCATCCTTATCTTTGCATTCAAACGCCACCAGGGGAACAAGCACCCGTGATAGCAGACGGGAAAGATAGACTATTTTATAAAATGTGGATTGGTCCGCTTCAAACCAGATGCCCCGGAATACCGGTTGTGCATTCTTCCCGCCTATATCCTGAATCTCTTTTAAAGCCAGGTCCTTGACGCTTTCAGCAACCTGGGCAAAATAGCGGGATTCCCGCTCGTAAATATATTTAAGCTTGGCCAGTTTCCGGGTTTTGCCTTGCCCCTTCTGGAGAATGGCCTTTTTGGGTATGTTCAACTTGGGTTTCTATGCCTCCTGCTGGTAAATTTAATTTCAAGAATTTATATCAGATTTTATATGAAAGTCTCAATAAATTGTTGAATTACTTTCTTGTTTCGTGGTGGGGTATGCCTGGCAGTTGACAGGCCGGTTCAGCCCATGGCTGTTTTTGAAAGTTTCCAACAAGCAACTGGATTCTTTCTATCTTTGTTGTGGGCTAAAGCCTGGGTGTAGATGGACCAAGGACGGCCCATGGCCGTTACCCGGCAAGATCTATAAATCCCCGGATGTAATCGGTTGTGCTGTCCTGGTCCCGGATACCCACACTGATCTCTTTGAATATGCCGTCCGGCCCTATGGAGATCGCTTTTAACTCAAATCTTTTTTGATTCTCTTATTTCACAGTATTGTCAACTTGCTTCATCCTCGTTTCGCCGTGCATCAACAACGGCAACGACTAGGCAAGGCGCCCTACCCACGGAGCTTGCGTCTTCTTGGACGCTTACTTTGCGCTACGCTCCTACGTCTTCGATTGGATTGCCATTCTTGCCATCCAACAATGGAGGCGTCGCGCAACCGTTTCACGGTTGGCTCCGGCATTTCGACCCGTAGTTCGGGGCATCCATAACAGCGATAAGTACATCGGATCCGTCGATGCCGGCGTGCCGGCGTT
>JAKSBO010001043.1 GCA_022361095.1 Desulfobacterales bacterium
ATCAATGAAAACCGGGTTAAAAACGGGTTATCCCCCGTCTGTCCGGCCAAAGCCCTTTACCGGACACTGATCGAAAAGAATCTTACAACAGGATATGACAAATCCCAAAAAAGGTTCCACGATCCCCAATGGGCCATTGAGTGGCTGGGCAGGGACATTGCGGACAATTATTTAAATATGTGCGAATCCCAACGTTGGCCCCAGGAAGGTTTGACAGCGGATGACATCGCGGCAGCCCTGAAAGAGGCGCATTAATATTTGTGTCAATCAAAGGAGTAAAGAATATGAAATCATTAATAAAAAGCCCATCACACTTACAGCCGGAAATTGAAATTTTCGGTCTAAGCGGAAGCCCTAGAATTAATGGAAATTCTGACATTCTGCTGAAAAATATAATGTCTGGTGTTACCCAGGAAAACCTAGCGTCTGATTATCTAAATTTAACAAAAATCCAATTCCAGGGATGTATCGGGTGCGAGAGATGCCGAAAAGACAAACGATGTACAGGCTTACTCGATGGCATGTCTGTTATCTACAACAAAATAATTTCATCTAAAGGGCTTGTTCTGGTATCCCCAACACATAATTATAATGTTACATCCTGGATGAAAGCCTTTATCGATCGCCTGTATTGTTTTTATAATTTTGAAAACGATCGTCCCAGAAGCTGGTCAAGCCAATTTTCAAATCAAGGCCGAAAAGCTGTGATTGGTGCAATATGTGAACAAGAATCCATTGACGACATGGGGTTCACTTTAGAGGCGATGAAAACACCACTAACAGCACTTGGTTATGAAATCATAGGGGAATTGTCTGTTTTTAAAATTTTCGATAAAGCGAAGGTTAAGGCCGATAAAGAGGCGATGGAAAAGGCATATCAATTGGGTAGAGATTTGGCCCGTGCCATAAAATAAATCTATCATCTAATTTCGTGGCGGGCTGGGGCTGAAGCCCGGCACCTGATATGTCAGGGTTCAGCCCACGGCTGTTCTATCGGCAGTCTTGCTCCCCCCTTGCACGCGGGTGTTAAAAAGAGGATAATGCGCTGATTTTGACGCTTATTAACGAACCGGAGAAATATGAAAGAAAAAAGAGCTCAGCTAAAAGAGATATACACAGCCTTTGATGCCGATACCCGTGACCAGGTCAAGGGCTGTGCCTGCACCCGGGGCTGCAGTTTCTGCTGCAGTCAAGCCGGCAGCATTGACATTACCACCCTGGAGGGGATGGCGATCCGGGAGGTTATGGACAAACTGCCCAAAAGCCGTCAGAAAACCCTGACCAAGGCATTTAGAAAGGAAATAAAGCTGCGGGAAGCAGGCAAAGCGGCTCCCTGTCCGTTTCTCATGAAAAATAATGCCTGCATGATCTATGAGGACCGGCCCTTTTCCTGCCGGAGAATTTACTCGGCCCATGTCTGCAGCCAGGATGCACCGCCGGCGGTGAGCCGCCGGGTTATGGAGCGGGCGGCTCAAACCATCGCAGCCCTTCAAAAACTGGACAACACCGGCTATTCAGGCCATCTTTCCTACATTTTATATATGCTGTCCGTACCGGCTTTTTTAAAAACCTACACCGCCGGAGAATTTAAGCCCGAGGAGATTATGGAATTTGGAAAGGCCCACAGGATCGTCATCAACCGGATGATGGGTTAATCATTGACATTTCAGCCAAACGTATATAAGTCTTTTAAGAACTTCATTAGTATTAAAATACTACCTCTCCACTCGCGCATTGTTGATTCTGATGCGTTTACATTTAAATGGTTTTATGGACATAAAAACGGGGAAATAACGCTATTTCCCCGGAACTGAGCTGGTGTCACAATAATTGGGCTCAAAAAACAAAGGAGGACAGGATGCCGAGTTATCAATGCCCGGGCGTATATGTCGAGGAGGTTTCCTCTGGTTCCAAGCCAATCAGCAGTGTCTCTACCGCAATTGCCGGAATTGTCGGAAATACGTATGGCGGAACAGCAGAAAAGCCCATCTTTATTTCCAGCTTCAAGGATTATGAAAACGCTTTCGGGCCGGTGACCGAAAGTGACGATGTGGTCGGAAACTACGTCCAGGCCTTTTACAACAACGGCGGGGGCAGCGCTTATGTTGTCAGTGCCAATGTGGTGAAAAAGGCTTCGGCGGTATTAAATAACGGCGGAAAAGATTTTTTAAAAATCGACGCGGCAGACTTTGGCAAGGAAACCGCTGCTGTGACGGTGATTTTTTATACAGCCACCCCCGAAGGCGGCGGTGCTGACC
>JAKSBO010000540.1 GCA_022361095.1 Desulfobacterales bacterium
AATTCGCCGTCATCCAGACCCGTCTGCATATCCAGGGCCATGGCACTTCTGGTGTCCACAATGGCCTGGCGGGCCTTGGAGTAAAAACAGATGCGGTTACGGCCCAGGTCCTTGGCCTCGTACATGGCCACATCAGCATGTTTGAGCACTTCGCTTTCATCCCGGTCCTTGCCGCGAAAAATAGCCACCCCCACCGAGACACTGGTGTGGTGAACATGCCGGCCGTCTCCCAGCATATAAGGCCGGTTCAGATCCGATCTGATTTTCTCCGCCACGGCCATGGCTTTGTCATTGCATAGTGTCTCATCACTGCCCAGGCATTCCAAAAGCACAACAAATTCATCACCGCCAAGGCGGGCGACGGTATCACTTTCCCGAACACAGCGGCCAAGGCGCCTGGCCACGTCCACAAGCAGGGCATCCCCGGTATCATGGCCTTTGGTATCATTCAGGCTTTTAAAATTATCCAAATCCAGCATGAGCACGGCACCATAATCTTTTTTCCTGCCGGATAAAACAACGGCATGGGCCAGTCTGTCCATAAGCATGCGCCGATTGGCAAGGCCGGTCAATGCGTCATAGAGCGCGAGCCGTCTAATCCGGTTTTCAGCCTGCCTTCGTTCGGTGATATCCCAGATATAGCCGTACCATAGTGTGCCGCCGTCCATCATCCGTTCCGGCGTGGCATGCCCCTCCAACCAGACCTCTCCTTTTTCAGGGTGCCTGATTCGGAACTGAGCCTTCCAGGTTCTCAAAGATATGGCCGAGGCATCAATACTGTCCCTGACCGTTTGCAGATCTTCTTCATATATAAGCTCTGAAAGTGCCCGGGTATCGTTCCGGAGCACCTCAGCACTGGCCCCCCAGGTCTGATGAATCCCTTGGCTGACATATGGCATGCACCCGGCTTTGTTCCTGTCCCGTTTATACTGGAAAATAAAACCGGGGATATGCCGGGACAGCTTATCCAGTCGGTTTGACAACTCTTTACGCTCGGTTATGTCATGGATGGTACCTGAAATTTTCACGACACGGCCATCATTGTTTTTTGAAGAGGCAACTTTTTGATATACCAGCCGTTCAGACCCATCCGGCCGGACTACCCGGAACTCCATATTCAATGCATCCGAATTCCGGGAAAGGTTATTAAATTGATTTTTGACACTAGGTTTATCTTCGGGATGGATATATTCAAGTAAATCGTCCTTGTTCATTTCAACAGTGCTCATGGGTCTTCCCACAATCTCATATACCTGCTCCGAACAAATCAACGCCCCGGAGGCCATATCCATCTCCCAATCCCCAACCAAAGCAATCCTCTGTGCCTCCACCAGACGCTGGTGGGTATCCGTCAACTGGGCCACGGAAACCTGCAGGGAATTAAGGGCCTGGCGTACCTGTTTTTCCAAAGGCCTGAAGATAAAAACGGCCTCCAGAATCAGGGCAACCAGGGTGGCCAGCCAGATAAGGCGCTCAAAACGTTCAATCCTGACAATGGCGGCTCTGCCGATGCGTTGATATTCATCAACCGCAGTATCCAGAAGAGGCTCAAGCACATGGGGGCCGTAATTAACCAGGTAGATATAGTCAATGGATCCGATGGACAAACTGTCCATATCTGTTTCATACACCTGCTTGGCCCGTTTCAAGAAGCGCTGCAGTGAAGCGTCCAGCCCCATCATAGGGTCCTCATAAATGGTTACCAGGGTTTTATTGGTCACCTTGGGAATCCGGGCTTCACCATCCCCGTGTCTTAAGGCCTTGTGGGCTGCATGCATTTTATGTATGGTCAGTCCCACCTGGCTTCTGGCCTGGTTGAACTCGGTTTCATCATCGGTGGCGGCCATCACGCTTGCAAAATACGCAATGCGGTTGGTCAGGCCGGCCTGGTGGCCTGCAAGATTGATCAATTGAGAAAAATCGCGTTGTTTTGAAATGAGATGCTGCATGGCAAAAAAAGAGGTTGATACAAGAAAGGCGATGGCACCTAAACCAAATACATAACGCAGACGCAGATTCCCAACAATGCTCAAAGACAAACCCTCCCCCTTTATTTAAAACGCAAACAACTTATTGAATTACTGTTATATTAAGCCTGGACTGTGAGCGAATTAAAAGAAGCCGGCCCATGGCGGTTATTTACCAACACATTTTACCATTTATTTATTAGTTTACGATTATAATCGGCCCTGCTCTTTTTTCGTTGAATCTTGGACTGTTTCAAATTAAATTGGGGCCTGGCTTTGTGAATAACGGCCGCGGGCCGAACCAATCTATCAACATCCTGGCTTGACCCACAACAAAATATGAAAGAAGTTTAGCAGTTTATCGGCACTTTCATATAACGGCCATGGGCCGACCTGACATATCATCTGCCAGGCTTCGTCCCACAACAAAGTTTGAAAGATCTGAGTAACATACCCAGACTTCCTTATAAAAAATTGCATTGGAGGCAGGCCAAGCGTCTGTGGAGCAACAAAAAAATGACTCAAAAAAAAACCGACCACCTTAACCTGCTGTTCGACATGGGGGAACTGGCCTCCATCATCACCGGCGGATCAGATATACAAGCCTTTTTAACCGGTGCCAGCGCGCTTGTTGCCAAGCATCTGCAAGCCCATGTATGCTCCATATACCTGTTTGACTACCGCTCAAAACACCTGGTCCTGAAAGCCACCCGGGGACTGAAACCCGAAGCCGTTAACCAAATCCGCATGCTGCCCGGAGAAGGCCTGGTCGGCCAATGTTTTTCCCGGGACCAGGTTCTGCGGGTGGGAAACGCAAGAATAAGCCCGGGGTTCAAATATTTTGACAATGCCGGCGAAGATCCCTTTAACTCTTTTCTTTGTGTCCCCATCCGGCGCGGGGTTGTTAAAATCGGCGTCCTGGTTGTCCAGCAACGGGAGATAGACCACTTCACCCTGCTTGATGAACGTGCCTTAAGGACCGCCGCCACCCAACTGGCCGGTGCCGTTGAAAATGCAAGGCTGCTCATGGCCCTGGCAACCGAGCAGACGGATACGGATGAAAATGAAGAGACTGCCTCAAATATGTTTCCCGCTTTTATTAAAGGCAAAGCAGACGGCTACGGCCTGGCCTATGGCACAATCCGCCCGTCAAGAAGAAAGCGCAAAGCCATTTTATTTGAGGCGGACGCATCCAATATCAGTTACTCCCTGGCTGACTTTCAAACCGCTTTGGAAAACACCATTGAGGAATTAAAACTGCTGCAGGATAAATTTGCCTCAAGTCTTCCGGAAAGCGAATCTTTGATCTTCACGGCCCATTTCATGATGCTTAAAGACAAAAACTTCACGGGTAAAATGAAGCGCCTTATAGAACAGGGCACCTCACCTGTGGCAGCCATCCAGCAGCTTGTCCAAAAATACATTAAAGTATTTTCGGATAACCCCAATGCCTATATGCAGGAAAAAGCCGTTGATGTTGAGGATCTGGGCATACGTCTTTTGTCCCATCTCAAGGCGTTAAATACCCCCAGCCCCCCTGACAGGGGAACAATTTTCGTCACCCAGGATATTTACCCCTCGGACATGATGAAGCTCACGGCCGACGGCATCCGGGGCATTGTGCTGGTCGGCGGCGGTGTAACCTCCCATGTCACCATCCTTGCCCGGTCCCTGTCCATTCCGCTGATTATTGCCGATGATCCCGTCTTTATAGACCTGCCCGACACCACCCGCTTGCTGCTGGATGCCGGCCAGGGCAATATCTACATCAATCCGGACGACAATACCCTTGCCATATTCAAAGCCAACCGGGAAGCTGAAAACCGGGCAAAAGCCCAGGATATGCAACCTTCCACCTATACCCTTGACAACAGGCGTATCCGGTTGCTTGCCAACATCAACCTGCTCAGTGAAATTCATCTGGCCCGGGAACTGAAAGCTGAAGGCATTGGCCTTTACCGTACGGAATTCCCGTTTTTGATCCGCTCGGGTTTTCCTTCGGAAGACGAACAATACATTATATACAAAGGGCTGTTTGACAAAACGGCGCATGGCACCGTCACTACGGTGCGTACGCTGGATGCCGGCGGAGACAAGGTCATCAAACACACGGATTTTATCCAGGAGGCCAACCCGGCCTTGGGCTTGCGCTCTATCCGATTCTCCTTAAAGCACCGCCAGATTTTCCGGACACAGATCAAAGCCATTTTACGGGCGGCCCATGGCAGGCAAAAGGTCCGCCTGATGTTTCCATTAATATCTTCCATTGACGAATTCTTAGAGGCAAAACAGGTCACGGCGCAATGTATCCGCCAGATGGAACAAGAAGGGGTGCCCCATAAAAACGACCCGGAGGTGGGCATAATGATTGAACTGCCTTCCGTGCTTGCCACCATAGATGAATTTGCTCAACTGGCAGATTTTTTTGCCATCGGCACCAATGACTTTATCCAGTATATGTTGGGTGCGGACCGGGGCAATAAACTTGTAGCAGAGCATTATATACCTTATCATCCCGCCGTAAACCGGGGCATTGCAAAAATCGCCGCAGCAGCAATCGGCCACGGCATTGATGTATCCGTGTGCGGAGAGATGGCCCATGATCCCAAGCACATCCCCTTTCTGATCGGGTTAGGTATCACCACCCTCAGCGTGGACCCCAAATTTCTGCCCCGGGTCCAGGCAACGGTCATGGGGACACGTTTTTCCCGGGCAAGCGCCTATGCCCAACGTCTGCTGGACCAGACCCGGGTCCGGTATGCTGCCGAGATGTTGAACGCCGGGCCCGGCAAAAACCGGATTATCGAGTAATAACGTCTAAGAACGGCCCAATCAGGAAGATTCAGCGTCTTTCAATTCTCTTGCCTCGGCATAAAAATCACCCGAAGTCCGATCCGATTCAAAATAACGGGGATAGGCGTTCCGGTAGGCCGCCATCATCCTGTCCCAGGGCAGGTCCGCAAAATGGCCGTGGTCTTTAACATATTCCATATGCCGCTGCCCTTTGGCATCAAAGGAGTGAAACACACTGTCTTGCCGGCCGTCAAATTCAAGGGGTTTTACGCCGAAATTTCGGCACAGGCTCAAATTAAATGTTGGTGTTGCCTTGACCCATTTTCCCCCAAGAAATATATCGGTATACCCATGCCATTTAAACAGATCCGTGCCCATTTTTGCCTTGAGTTTGGGTGTGGTCAAATGGTTCTTCACATCGGCAAATCCAAGACGGGCCGGTATGGACTGGGCCCTTAGGCAAGCTGCCAACAGCACCGCCTTGGACACGCAAAACCCCCTGCCTTTAGCCAGCACACGGCTTGCCTTAAAGCCCTCTTTCTGCCTAGGAATCTCATAGGGATCATACCGGATCTGATCCCTGACCGCGTAAAAAATGCGTACCGCCTTTTTCACAGGGTCATCCGAAGCGCCTGCATGCCGGGTTGAGAATGAAATAATCTTTTCATGATCCGAATCAATGAAAAACGTTGGTGCACAATACAAGGAGAGTTGGTTGGTCGTCATAATTTATTATCCTGAAAAATAGTCATATGCCCCCAGATACCGGGTTGCGCCACTTGTGTGCTATACCTGTTACCGGCACCGAAATCAATAGCCATACATGTATCGGGATACATTTGTGTGCCACTCTTTGAGACAAATGTCGGCAATTGTTACCGTTTCGTTTTCCGATTCCATTGTTATCAACGAAGTTCAATTGCTTTTGACCGAAAAACGGACATCCATGGCTGTCATGAGAACCGGGATTGCCGTGCGCGCCGAATTGAAGGTCAAATTCAGTGGGCCGGATCAGTTCATTCAGCGGCCCCAAAAGCTTGGCATAAATTATGCTAATATTCTATGTAGGGGTTATGTAAGACAGTCCACAGGGTCAGGCCAAGGGCAGTCGCCAGCAATGAATAATAGAAAGAGAACAACCATGAAACCATACGGCAGAAAGACAAAAAAACGGGTGGGCGAAATTCTTTGGTTTGGCAATCGCAGTCAGGCCCTGGAAAGGCTGGAGCAGATTCCGGACGCCCAGCTCACCGGCCACCTGTTCTCTTTTTTTTACAACAAAGATGAACTGATCAAGTTTCGCAGTGTAACTGCCATGGGAGAACTTGTTGCAAGGATTGCGCAAAATTCACTGGAAAAGGCCCGAATAATTATGAGGCGGATCATGTGGAACCTGAATGATGAATCAGGCGGCATCGGCTGGGGATCACCAGAGGCCATGGGAGAGATTTTAAGCAAAAGCCCGGCCCTGGCCCGGGAATTTAAAACGATTCTTTTTTCCTACCTGGATCACAGGGGCAACCACATTGAACATGAAATGCTCCAGCGCGGCGTTTTGTGGGGCATTGGTACCTATCTTGGCGCAGCCCCCGATGAGTTGACCGGTGTGACTGAAGAACAACTTCTGGCGCACCTCTCATCTAAAGACCCGGTTAAGTGCGGATATGCCGTCAGGGCACTGTCCAATGCCCATGGCTTTGAATCTATGGCGCTGCCCGATTTTATCCAGGCAGACCACACAACCATTGATATTTACACCGGGTGGTATCTTACGCCTACGCGGATATCGGATATGGTTCCGGTCCGTACCCCGGAGCACGCTTTGGCCGGAAATGAATAATCACCAACTGTATTTACCCTGGTGTGAGACGATTAAAGAGATTTATCCATGCTTAAAAAAAAATGTGACATAAACATCGCGCGCACCATTGACCTGGCCCATAAAATGATAGAGCTGGCACAAACCGGATATGAACACCATGATGACCCGGGATGCGGTGTGCTATACGGTATCCTGTTGGATTCGGGGTACAAGCTTCTTGATCTGGCAGAAAAAGAGAAGCAGGCGCATATGTTAAAAGGCTGGTGGGTTGAATCCATTGATAAAGGAACCATTTGATGCATAAAGGAAAAAAACCGGTAATTGATCTTGGCTGCTGCATTGAATGCGAGGTCTGTATTGACCTGGCCCCCCACGCATTTGAAATTAACGATGCGGGTTATGTGAGCATCATCCCCCTTGGCAGCTATGAGAAGGATGAAGATATCCTTGAAGCAATAAAGAACTGCCCCAAAGACTGCATCACCTGGGAATAACGCTCATGGGCCTACCCGGTATATCAACGGCCAGGCACAACCCACAACAAAGCTTGAAAAATCTGAGTAACTTACCCGGACTTTATTATAAAACCCACGAAACGCGCTAAAGGGTCCTTCGCAGTTCAATTGCCTCTTCATGCCCCGGATCCAATCTGAGAATCTGATTCAAATAATCATCTGCCTGCAGTATCCTTTTATTCGCACAAAGGATCTTGGCGATCTGGAGTTTGGCATCCAGATGCCCCCTTACATGCCTGTCTATGTTCATAAAATGCGCCAGCGCTTTCTCCCTGTTTCCCGATTCAAGAAAAATCATACCGGCCTTATAAACCAGGTTATAGTTGGCGGGGTTTTGCTGAATGGCTTCTTCTATGAGATACTGTGGAAATTCGACTTCGCCATGGCCCAGACAGATGTCGATCACCCGTTCTCGAAACGCATTGGTTTTTCTTGACCGCTGGATCGCCCGTGAAAATATTTGCAGTGACTGCTTTCTGAGTCCGGCCTTTAGAAGCCTTTCTCCGATGTCAATGGCTTTATCATTATAACGTGTACTCAAAGAAAGAATTTTCAAATAATGCATTGCCGCTTTTTCCAGCTCATTTTTCTTCAGATAATAATCCGCCAGGTAAACCCTTGATATAGTGTCCTGATCATTCACGGCAACAGCTTTAAGAAGACACTTCTCGGCAATGGCATGTTTGCCTATTTTAAAGTGCAGCAGGCCCATCCGGCGGAGCATTCGGGAAGCAGACGGCTTATGCGCCAATGCTTTTTTTACCTCTTCGATCGCCTCTTTATACTGCCCCTGCTCTTCAAGTTCCCTGGCCTTATTTCGGTGAAGCGTGAACTGCTCAGGGTTGTGCACCCGGTCGATGACAGCCTTGATTCTTTTATCCAATGCCTCCAGCGTCAAGGGTTTGAGCAAATAACCGTCAATTTCCGATTCAGCCACTTCAGAAACAATATCCCGCTCCGCCTCGGCTGTTACCATAATCACCGGCATATCCCTAAGCCCAGGGTCTTTGCGAATGTTTTCCAGCATTTCAATCCCGTTTACAACCGGCATATTCCAGTCAATAATGGCAAGATCAAACTTACCCTGCTTAAGGACTTCCAATCCCTCTTTCCCATTTTCGGCGAACCTGAGTTTACCTCCTATATTAATTGTCTGGAGCATTTTCCGAATGGTCAGCCGCATGCTTTTCATATCATCAACAATCAATATGGATAACGCCTCAAGTGCTGTGAAAGACTTATTTTCAGACATATAGACTCCTTTTCCCACCAAAGAAACTGCTTTTTGAAACAACAAAACCGGGCGATAAAGAGAATTCTACCATAATTCGGTATTTTATAAAACGTTATGAAAAAACCAATCCATGATGATTCTACCCAAAAGTCTCTTACTTTTTTCCATACCCACCACTTTTTCTTTTTATGGAAGCAAAAAAACATTGCACCTGATACACAAATGTGCCATTTAAGAGACCGATTCAAGACTGCTTGATATCGATTACTGAACGCCTGTTTTCTGGAAATCAAAAAATGGAAAAATTTACACATTCTCTGCTGGATCTGCACAACCTAAACCTCGTAGTTGACAATCTTAAAGTCGGCGTCATGGCACATACCACGGAGCGGATCATTACTGTTTTCAATAAGGAAGCAGAAAAAATTACCGGATACACGAAACAGGAAGTTTTGGGCAAAGACTGCCATGACGTGTTCCAGGCGCCGTTCTGCGGGACTAAATGCTCCTTTTGCGAAGACTCACCAAAACTTTCCGGCGGAACCAAGGAATACCCGATTACCATCGTCACCAAAACAGGAGAGACCCGGCACCTGGAAATGACCATTTACTGTATCCAGGATAATGAAGGGGAAATCCGGGGTGTTGTGGCCTCATTCAGGGATATGACCGACTCCATACGTCTCTCCCTGAAAGCCGAAGACCTTTCCAATTTTGCAGGCATCATCGGCAAAGACAAAGCCATGCAGGACATTTTCCGCCAGATCCAGGATGTGGCCCTGTATAACTACCCGGTTCATGTATCCGGTGAAACCGGCACCGGCAAGGAACGCGTAGCTTACGCGATTCATGATATATCCTCCTACGGAAACGGAAATTTTGTCCCGGTCAACTGCGGGGCCATTCCCGAAGGCATTGTCGAAAGTGAGTTGTTCGGCCATGTGAAAGGTGCATTCTCAGGGGCGGTCAAGGAACGCAAAGGCCGCTTTGAACTGGCCCACAAAGGCACCCTGTTTCTGGACGAAGTGGCGGAACTGCC
>JAKSBO010000532.1 GCA_022361095.1 Desulfobacterales bacterium
GCACGCCTGGTTATTGCGGGTGACGGGCCCTTAAGAAAGGATCTCGAACAGGACGCTGAGGCTGGTTTTGTACAGGACAAAGTTTTCTTTTTAGGGCGACGTTCCGATGTCAATGAAATTTTAAGAGATATTGACGTTTATATCCTGCCTTCCCTTAGTGAGGGAATGTCCAATACCATTTTAGAAGCCATGAGTTCTGGTAAGCCCGTAATTGCAACGGATGTTGGCGGAAATCCGGAATTGGTCCTGCCGGGTCAGACCGGGTTTTTAATCCCTTCAGACAATGTTGATTCACTTGTACAGGCCATGCAGGCGTTCATTGACCAACCCAAGTTGATTCAAAAATATGGCGACAGCGGTAGACAGCGTGTCTTAGAGCAATTTAGCATTCAAGCCATGGTGAAAAATTATGAAGACATGTATTTCCGCATAAAAAGATAATTATACAGCTATTTTGATTGAAAAAATAAAGAAAATAAAATCCTTGTCAGCTGAAGAAATAAGTTTCAGGCTGGGCCTTATCATGACGGAAAAAATTGAAGCATTACGTGTGATATTCAATTGTATTGATATACTTCCGTATGATTTTCAGCCAAAAGACGATACCGCTTTCCTGTTTGACAAAATTAAAGAATCCCATATTCCAGATAATTATCCTCCGTTGTCACCTTTGCACGATATCCGATTTTTTGAATTGGAGAAAGGGACTTATTCAACTTTTCCCCTGAACTGGAGCCGCCATCCGAAAACAGGGCATGAATGGCCCATGCAGTTTCATAAAAAAATAGACTTGTCCCCCGGACAGGTCTGGGGAGATGTGAAATATGTATGGGAATTGAATCGGTTTCAGCATTTTTATCTATATGGTATCAACCGGTCCACCGACGATTCAAACAGATATATCGACGCAGCGATTCAGCAGATTCAAAATTGGATTGTTTCAAATCCCTTTTTAAAAGGTATCAATTGGACAAGTGCGTTGGAGGTTTCATTACGGGCAATTTCGTTCCTGTTTGCCAGAGATCAATTCAAAGACAGTGAATTGTGGGACAAGCAATTTGATGAAACGATTCAAACCTCTTTATACCAGCATGGTTACTATCTAAATCAACATTTAAGTTTTTTTATAAGTCCGTATAATCATCTCATTGGAGAAGCCTGCGGCCTGTTTTTGATCGGTTCATTTTTTAAAACGGACAAGCTGGCAGCAAAATGGGCGCATAAGGGATTAAACATATTAATTGACCAGATACCGGCACAATTTCATCCCGACGGCGTGTCTGTGGAACAATCGACTTCCTACCAACGATTTGTATTGGAGTTTTACTTTCTGGCAATCCTACGATGCAGGAAATTAAAAATTCCATTTCCAGACGACGGGATGCACAATCTTGAAGCAGCGATTTTGTTTTTGCACAGCATGCTGCCGCCCAATGGAAAAATGCCGATGATCGGAGATAATGACAGCGGCCGTGTTTTCGATTTCAAGGATGCGGATTTCTGGGATTTTGGTTCTCTTTTTTCGATGGCCGCCTGTATCTTTAAAAATCCTGTATTTAAAGATAAAAGCAATGGGTTTGATAGGGCATGTAAAACTCTGCTGAATGAAAAAGATTATAAATACTTTCAAGAGGATATTCCGGATAATTGTAAAACAAACGAATGTGTTTTTGAGACAGGCGGTTATTACCTGTGGCGTTCAAATGAGCAAACAGACGCTGATTTCCTTCTTATAGACTGCGGACCCATTGCAGCCGGATTGCATGAAAATGACATTCCGTCTGCAGCACACGGCCACGCAGACATGCTTTCTATTGAGTTTCATCATAAAGGGATGCCCTTATTTGTTGACTCGGGAATGCTCAGCTACAATGAATCCCTTGAAGACCATCAATCTTTCAGGGCCAGCTGCGCCCACAATACCATTTCGGTGGATAATTTAAGCCAGACCAAGCCAACTGGCCGAATGAAATGGTCCATGGCCAGGGAACCTGAATGTAAGGAGTTTATAAGTTCCCCCTCCTTTGCCTATTTCTCAGGTGAATACAAGGGATTTATCCACTCCGGGGATACAATACGGCACCAGCGCGGCATATTGTTCATACATGGGCACTTGATGGTCATTGTCGATGATATAAACGGGGAACACAACCATGATTATCAATGCCACTTCAATCTTCCCAAAGAGATTTCTCCTGAATTATATAAAAGCGGTGTCAGGCTGAAACCGGATGCGGTTTTATTATCCCCGTCCCATGAGCAATGGGAGCTTTCCCCCTCCAGAAGAGCCATTGGATACGGCGTGGAAGAAAAAGGATGGCGTTTAACATTAAGCCAGCAGGGCAGCTCAAACACGCAATTTATCACGGTTTTATATTTTCCTAATAAGACTCGATCTTTATCCGATGAATTTATTTCTATCGGCGGGGAGTGTTACCAATTTCAGGCGTCTCAAAATAACAGCAACGGCGTTGAAGTGGTTTGCAGCCGAACCCCATCCGAAGATCAATTCAACACGGATTTTGATATGTGTTACTACAACAGAGCGCCTGATGACCAAATCCGGATGATCGGTATCTCAGGTTCTGAACTTTTGGTTAAACAGGACCTGAAGTTCCAATCCGGAAAAACGATAACGTGTTGCGATATGCGTTTGGAAAATGGGAAAATAAATATAAACCACCCGGTTCAGGGGAATCTTAATTTTGATATACACGTTAATAAAATGAAGATTGACGATGGTCTGATTAGTCAGAAGGAGATAGTTCGGTGAGAATACTTCATATTCTGAATCATTCGGTTCCGTTTCATGACGGTTATGCCATGCGCAGCTACAATATTATTCATAACCAAAAAGCGCTTGGATTTGAAGTGGCTGTCATTACATCACTGAAACATGAACCGGAAATCTCAGGCCCGGTTGAAAAAATAGATGGGGTTGATTATTACCGTATATCACCGGTTCTTGAATCGTCTTTTATGAACCGCATACCGGGTATGGTTAATCTGTACGTCCTTTATAGTCTTTACAAAAGAATCAGGAAAGTGATTCGTACTTTCAAACCAGATGTCATTCACGCCCATTCTCCCCTTCTGACGGGAATGGCGGCAAAGGGGGCAACCCTTTCAGAAAAAACTCCCGTTGTTTATGAAATAAGGGCATTGTGGGAAGATGCTGCTGTGGACCAGGGACGCACCAATGAGTGGTCTGCCCAGTATCGTTTTATTCGGTTTCTGGAAACGGCAATGGTTAAGATGGCCACCCGGGTGGTCGTGATTGCCGAGCATTTGAAAACAGAACTGATATCCAGACAGATTCCTGAAAGTAAAATATTTATTGTCCCCAACGGGATTGATGTGGGCAGGTTCAAACCATTGGAAATGGATAAGGAGCTTAGCCGGAAGTACAAGTCGGACGGCTCATCCATCATCGGTTTTATCGGTTCATTTTACCATTTTGAAGGATTAAAGTTTTTAGTAAATGCATATGCGGGCGTTAAAAATCCTGAATTTAAGCTGCTTCTTGTGGGTGGCGGTGAAGAAGAGGCGGATATTCATCAAATGGTCAAAGAACTTCATCTGGAGGATCGCATTATTTTAACGGGACGTGTCCCCCATGAGCAGGTCCACCGGTATTATTCCATCATGGATATTATGGTATATCCAAGGTTATCCAAGAGGATAACGGAATTGGTTACCCCCCTGAAACCCTTGGAAGCGATGGCCATGGGAAAAATCGTTCTTGGCAGTGATGTCGGCGGCATCAAAGAACTCGTGTCAGATGGACAAACCGGTTATCTGTTCAAAAAAGAAGATCCCGGGGACCTGACGGCTAAATTAGAAACCATCCTATCCCATCCCGACCACGTAACATCTGTGAGAAAGCAGGCTCTGGAATACGTCAATACGGAAAAAAGCTGGCAAACCATTGTCCAACGATACCGGGATATTTATAATTTTTAACCGTTTCCTTTGTATTTGCTATTTGCCGCATTTTAGAAAACGATTAGCATCTTTTTTCAACAATTGAAATTTGTAGATTAA
>JAKSBO010000179.1 GCA_022361095.1 Desulfobacterales bacterium
AAAATGCTGTATCCATCAAAACAAATAATTACATTCGGCACCAGGCCGGAAAATATATGAAGCAGATAGCGGCCCTTTATAAAAAAAAGGATGCCAAAAAGGTCAGGGCGTTGTGGAACGACTATTCGGCACGGGGGGTTATAGGGCCTGTGATGTATGCGATTATCGCCCATAAGGATACCCACGTGGATCTGCTCCAGGATATTCATGGTGAGGTGCATATGATGTCCCATACCAATATGACTGAAATATTCAGCATCCGGCGAAAGCTTGAAGCCGCTGATCAGAATTTTGTACGGGAAAAAAACAAGGGCAGAGAAAAAAATAAAAGGATTGGTGAACTGGTGGGGCGCTTAAAGGAGGCTGATAAAGAAAAGGGCCGGCTTGCAGCCGAAAATGCCAGGCTGAAAAGAGCCCTTGACGTACTTGAAACCCAAACGGCGATGCCGCAGGAACCGGGTATTGATTTAAATCTGGAGCTTGAACGCCTTGAACAGGCCTTGAACCATCAAAAGAAAGAGACCAGAGACGCGGAACGGGAGAGGAAACAACTTGAGATTCAATTGTTCAGTGCCGAAAATGAAAATTCAATGCTCAAGGATGAGTTTGCACAGCTATCTTCGGTCTTTGCTGCCGGGACAGGTGAGGCTTGCAACTGCCAGGAATCTGAGACATGCCCGGTAACTGGTAAATGCCCAGACCAGGATTGTCCGAAACGCCGTCTGTGTGCCAGGCGGATTTTTATGATCGGCGGCATTACGAAAATGAAATCCTACTACCGCCAGATTGTTGAAAAGGCGGGTGGCGAATTTGACTACCATGACGGCTATCTTAGAAGCAGCAATGATGATATTGCCGCTAAAGTCAGGCGATGTGATGTTGTTGTCTGCCCTGTGAGCTGCAACAGTCATAATGCCTGTTTAAAGGTTAAGCACTTGTGTTCACGCTATAATAAGGAACTTAAAATTCTTAACAGTGCAAGTCTTTCTGCCGTTACCCAGGCGTTGATTGTGGCCGAGGATGCCGTAAGCCCGAATTAATGGCGGCACTGACCGAAAGGTGAGCTTGCTTCCTGGGACCGGGAGTTAAAATCAGTGGCATAGATCCGGCGCTTGTCAAATCCCCCGGCCTCGTACAACAGAATCGCAAGAGAGTAAACCTCTTCAGCCCGGCACTTCCGGCATGCCATACCCGGACAAACGGATAGGCTTTCAAAAAAGGGATCACTGTGTCCCTGATAATCTTGAACAAATTTGGATCGCTAAAAAATCGGAAATACTGACACTTCTTTTTTACCTGGCAACAGGCCCGTTTTTTGGGTTGTTGCCTGGGACGGCTAATGGTACAGCCAGACCCGCAACAAAGAGAGCGACTGTTCTTTTTTTACGGATTCGGCAATATAGTCCGAACTCCGGCCCGGATGCATTTTCCCCGGCCGCCTTTCATGGCTTTGGCGGTCAGTGCAATAATGGGCATCGCACTTCCCTTAAGGTTTTTGAATTAAAGAAGAGATGAGTTGAAGCAGTTTTGAGGTGCTTATGGGTTTCATAATCACGGCGCTGATATGCGGTGGCGGTTGCTGATGATCTAAGACCTGTTTGCTGTAGCCGGTCATCAGGATCACAGGGCATTCCGGTCGTATGCCAACAATTTTCCGGGCCAAATGATCTCCGGTTAAATGGGGCATGGTCATATCCGTGAGCACAAGATCAAAGGCCTGGGGATTTTGTTTAAAAAGGGCCAGGGCACTTTGGCTGTCGTTTTTCAGCACCGTGTCATACCCCTTGCGCCTTAAGAGTTTATCTACCAGTTTGGTGATGGTCGGTTCATCATCCACCACCAGGATTTTGCCGCTGCCCGGGCCTGATTCGGGTTCAGGTTTTGACGGCTTTTCCGTTAAAGTTTCCGTTAGGGTTTTAAAATACACAAAAAAACATGCCCCTTGACCGGGCTTCGATTCCACTTTAATGTCACCGCCATAGTGTTTAATTATACCGTGGACAACGGAAAGACCAAGCCCTGTACCCTCTCCTAATTTTTTGGTGGTAAAGTAGGGGTCGAAGATATATTCCAAACCGGATTCCGGGATACCGCAGCCTGTGTCGCAGACCTTCAGTTCCAGGTAGGGGCCCGGTTTCAGGTCGTGGAATTGTGAGGCCATACGCGGGGTCATTTCAATCAGATTAAGAGAAACAGAAAGTATGCCGCCGTCCGGTTCCATGGCATGGCCGCCATTGGTGCACAGGTTCATAATAATCTGGTAAATTTGTGTGGGGTCCGCCAGTACCGGCGGAAGGTTTTGGGCCAGATCTTTCTGTATTTCAATGGTAGACGGCAGGGTGGAACGTAGCATTTTCAGCGCATTGGAGATCACTTCCCCTATTTTTAAAGGCTTGAGACTGGTTTCAGAATGCCGGCTGAAGGTAAGTATCTGCCGGACCAGCTCTGCGGCCCGTTGGCCGGCCTGGTATATCTCGGCCAGATCCTCCTTAAGGCCGGGCACTTTTTCCGCACGGGTCATGGCAATATTGCTAA
>JAKSBO010000561.1 GCA_022361095.1 Desulfobacterales bacterium
GCAAAAATCTTTGACCCTTTTCTACCTGATTCTGAGGTTAAGATAGCTATAACAGGTCCTAATCTAAAGCTATTATTACCAACACTCCACATATGCAAATTAGTACCTTTAGGTATAAGCACAGTATTAGGTATTAGCATAGTTTGATGTGGTAAGTTTGGGTTTACAGATAGCTTAAAACGACCTGAATAAGAGCCAAAGCTCAAACGCAAGTTATTTTTTAACTGAAACATATTGGCTATATCATTAGATACGATTAATAAATTTTGTGAGCCAGTATTACTGGCTCTTACATTAATAACTATATTTTTATTCATTATCTACTCCTACACATCACCAAATCCAGATAAGTGTTGCATATAATCTACTAACATTTTGTATGAAGCATGACGCTCTTTCGCGGCCCATTCAGGAGCAAATACGATTCTACCAGGCTTAGTATTCACCTCGAATAACCATAAGTGACCACGTTTATCTATGGCAATATCCATACCTAGTTCGCCTAACATCCAACCTGAGGCACGCTCTGATGCTTTTGCTACTTTAATTGCAAATTCATTTACTTCATCGAGTTTAGTTCCGCCATCTTTGTATAGCTTTTTAAGTAACCAGTTACCCGGCACCACTCTACCACCATTGCAAACATGTGTGGTTACGCCCTTGTTACCTGCTATTTTTGCCGAAAGCCCAACTACCTGCCACTCACCTTTAATGTCTTTTTGAACAGTTGCTCTTAAGTCATATGGTCTGTGTTCAAACTCTGCTAATTGTAAGCCCTGCTGCACTACACTAGTTTTCTTTTGGGTTGCTTTCATTATAAAGCGCTCTAGCTCGCCTCTATTAAATACTGTTCCGCGACTTAAGCGACCACTTTTTTGATGGTAAGAGTACACTATATTTTTATCTGGCTTCTGAAACTTAATAACCCCGTGTCCGTGGCTACCTGAGCATACTTTAATAAATACCTCAGGGTGTTTACGTAGCATTTGATAAAGGCTTTCTACACCACGATACTGAATTGTTTCTGGTAGGTGACTCGCAATAGTACCCTCACGAGTTAATACCTCATGCATCTCCCATTTATAAAAGTAATCATCAGGACTAACTAACACATTTGTTACAGTTTTAAAGAGCTGTTTAGTTCTTAATACATCAGCTCTAACCTCAGCACCTCGGTGCGGCACCCTATTCCAAACAGCATCTGGTAGTGGGTACCATTTTCTGATCCAAGATCCTTGCCCTTGTGGCAAATAGGTTAAACCATATACCGCTCTTTTTTGCCAATCAATACAGTTGGGGGTAAATAAAAACAAGGTCATATTACGTTTTGCAGCTATCTCAATAAATCTTGAGAAAAATACCCTACGTTTTTTTCCTATTTGAAATTGAAAGTGACTCCCCTTGTAAGGGGGAGCTGTGGTCATTATCCCAACTATAGGTCCTAATACTAGTCTGCCCTGATTAGCAAGAATATGAAGATCTATAGCTTGAGGTAAATACAACTTATCTGTAATATTTTTAGATACAATTATAGTATTATTTGGAGATAATTTTACATTCGCTTGAATCTTTTTTTGTCCATATTTAACTTTCACTTTACTAAAAGATTCATCTTTTACTTGGTTATATAGCTGTTTAGGAAGCAAAATTAGTGGTCTATCTGTTCCTAATCGGCATTCTATTTTATAAACCGCCACTAAATCCCCTCCTATCAAAATTTTTTTCATACCTAGAGTACTTTTTAGCTAATAAATACTGTCCATAATGCAAGGGATTAACTATAGAGTTATGTCTTGCCTCATAGTCGCCTGTGTGTAAAAAGACTTTTCTGCCAGGTTTAGAGTTGACCTCAATCAGCCAAACTCTTTTTTTAGTATCAAGACCAACATCTAAACCAAACTCGGCAAACTTATTGCTCTGTTTATCTATCTCCCTAGCAACCTTAATTGCTAAATCTTCTATTTCAGCTA
>JAKSBO010001099.1 GCA_022361095.1 Desulfobacterales bacterium
AATATTGATTTTGAGACCCAGACCGTTTCCGGGTCCATTGATTTTAAAGGAATTTCTCTTGTTCTCAACTCCGGGTATATGAATACTTCGGGATTTTCAGCTCACATTGACAATGCAGTTCAAAGTCAGGTATCAGGGGCCTTTTACGGTTCCAACGCACAGGGGGTCGGGGGAAATTTTTCAGCCGAAATTAACAAAACCAATTATCTTGGTATTTTTGCCGCAGACCGGTAAAAGTATGTCCAAGCCGTCATGTTAAAGGATCACTCTTTTTCCCGGCCCGCATTTTTTCTCGGCTGCTGCCTGATTGCTGCAACCTGCGGCATCCTTTACCTGTGCGGTGGTGAAAAACCTTCCTTGATTGCCGCCATTGACAACCGGACCATGGATATCATGTTCCGGGTCAGAGGGGTATCAGAGGTCTCCGGCCAGGTCGCCATTGTGGACATTGATGAAAGAAGCCTTTCAAACCTGGGACAGTGGCCCTGGTCCAGGAATGTCATGGCCGAAATTACGGATCATCTGATCCAAAGCGGTGCGCGTGCCATTGGGTTTGACATTTTGTTTGCCGAACAGGACCGGACCTCTCCGGCCTACTTTTTTTCCCATCTGGATAATAAAACAGCCCTTAAAATTCCCGGGACCCTGGTCCGAACATTGGGTACGGACCCGGCCCTGGATTACGACCGGATGTTTGCAGTTGCGCTTTCCCGGGGGCCAACGATCCTGGGGTATGGGTTTCAGTTTGTGGACAACGGACTGAAACCCAACGATGCCCGGCCCTTTCCCTCGGGCGTCATCCGCCTGGATCCTGCAACATTGCAATTTGACAGGATCTCTTTGATCCCGGCCGTCAGGGCGGTACTGAACCATCCATCGGTGAGTGCATCCCAAAGCGAGGGGTTCATCAATGTGCTCACGGACGGTTCAGGGCTCGCCCGCCAGGTGCCCCTTGTCATGGTGATGAACAACATCCCCTATTCATCCCTGGCCCTGGAGGTGTTCAGGGTGGGCATGGATATTCCTGACATGACCATTCACGCATCCTCCCGGATTAAGGCCGCCCGGAAGCCTGTTCTTGGTCTCTCCCTGGGGAAACGGTTTATCCCCACGGACAGTGTCGGGCAGGTTTTTGTTAATTACAGGGGGCCTTCGGGGACGTTTGATTATATCAGTGCCGTTGATGTCCTGGAAAAAAAGCGTATGCCGGAATTGAAAGATAAATTTGTGTTTATTGGGGCCTCGGCCACGGGGCTTTTAGACCTCAAGGCCACCCCTTTCGGATCAGCAGTCCCCGGGGTGGAGATAAATGCCACCATCGTTGACAATTTGATCCAATCAGACGCGTTTACCTATGACCGGATGACGGAGATCGGGCTCAATTATACACTGATTGTGGTCAGCGGCCTTGTCCTGACCCTTGTTCTGTGTTTCCTGGGGCCTGTGTCCGGCGGCGTTGCAACGGCAGGCTTGTTGACCTGTATGCTGCTGGGAAATTATTTCTATTTTTTTTTAAATCACCAGTACGTGGGGATCAGTTTGCCGTTGATCTTTTCGATATTCATTCTTCTTGTCATGAGCATTTTCAAGGCATTCAGGGAAGGCAAATCCAGGCGTTTTATCCAGGGGGCCTTTTCCCGGTATGTGGCCCCGGATGTGGTTAACCATCTGATCAAAACCCCCAAAGCCCTCTCCTTAACCGGCCAGGAAAAAATATTGACGGTAATGTTTTGTGACATCCGGGGGTTTACAACCCTGTCGGAGAAGATGACGCCCCAACAGTTAGGGCGTTTCATGAATCAGTTTCTTACGGCCATGAGTGAAAAAATTATGGAAAACAGCGGCACTGTAGACAAGTTCATCGGAGATGCCGTCATGGCCTTCTGGGGTGCCCCGAAATCTGATCTGGATCATGCTGAACACGCGGTTCATACAGCGCTTCAGTTTAAAGGGATTCTGGAAAATCTGGCCCGGGCATGGGAAAAAAAAGGGCTGTCGGGTATATCCGTTGGTGTGGGCATTAACACCGGGCCTGTGAGTGTCGGTAATTTCGGCAGTCTGCAACGGTTCGACTATACCGTTATGGGGGATAATGTAAACCTGGCCTCCCGCCTGGAAGGGGCAAATAAAAATTACGGTACATCTATTTTGATTTCCAAGGCAACCCGGGATCTGATTCAAGAAAAGTTCTTCTGCCGGTTTGTTGATAAAGTACAGGTGAAGGGCAGGCGGCAGCCCGAAGATTTATATGAGCCCTTGTGCCTGGGGGTGCCTTCCCAAGACATTATGAACGAGGTGCGTGTATTTGAACAGGGGATTGAGGCCTTTCAGCAGGCGGATTTCAAACAGGCAAAAAAGATTTTTTTACAATTGGATCAGATTCATCCCTGCCGGCTTTACCTCTCTTATCTGGATCGTATCAACGGCTACCTGGAAGCATCCGTTCCTCTTGGCTGGGACGGGGTTGAACGCCGGGAGAGGTTGCCGGTAGTGAATCGGCTTTCCACGAAGTAGTGGCCGGCCGAAAACCGCCAATTTTAATCCTTAAAACATTTAATATATGTCTGCGGTTAAAATTGGCGGTCCGCTTTGTATTGGACAAAATTCCCCGGTTTTCGTCCGGACGCTAAATGGATCATTTTTTTGGATCTCTTTTCATTTTTTCCAACACACGTTTAAATTTTTCACACGGGTCTTCATAGGAGACCCGCTGGGTGAACCACAAAAAGTCTGCAGGGGGCACCGGCTCAAATCCTTCAAGGTCCAGAGGGGTTAAGTACCGGGCCAGGTCCGCTGGGTCCCTTTCTATTTCCGTTATGGCCAGATTGGTTTGGATAATGTTCGGATTCAGGTGATTTACCCGGTCCGGGACGCCTAAACCATACTCAGTATGCCCTGCTCCAATGATAATAACAACAGGCCCTGTCTGCCGTCCTGCCGTGTTGCGGTCTTTTGCCTGTACGGCATTGAACAGTTCAATCACGGACAGGGCCATCCGGTCATTGCGCATCATCCAGGTGTCATACAGCCGTTCGGTCATCCGGCTATGATCCATGCCGCAATGCACCGATACAAAAACCGATTTCATGTACGATGCATAGGCTGTATTTGAAAGTTTTGTGGAAAACAACTGCTGCAATTCAATGGGGGAGAGACCGTCAAGCCCTTTGCGGGTAATCCGGCGTTTTTGGGTGGCGGACAGATCAAGGCCTGCGGCCGGCAAATCGTTTTCCACCGCAAGCCTTATCAGATGCCAGTAATACCCCCACATGGTATCAGATTGTTTGTCCCACCCCAGTTTTTTTCTGATTCGCTGTTCAACCGCTTTTTCCATCTTGGGTGAATGCCCTTTTTTTTCAGCATCCAAAAGGTTGAGCAGCAAGGGGGTATCCTGGTATGAAAAAAATTCGAATCCAATGATCGGCGCATGGCCCCGGTCAATGAGTGCTTGGATAACCCGGTGTTGGATAACATGGTGCATGGGGTTGTCATGCTTTTCGGAAAGATAGATGATGTCGCTGCGGACAAGCGTCTCCATCAGATCTGCAAAGCGGACAGATTCGCCTGTCTCTGCCTTGACCAGGGTTCCGATTAACGGATCATCGCGCATAATAACCTTGAGCGTTGTGGCACAACCGCAGAACAGACATAGCAGGCACCCTGTTAAAAAATAGATCAGACGTTGCATTAATCTCCATCCAACAAGCGTCCAAGGCCGCCTAAGACGGAACCTTCACCTTGCGATGAGCCCCCGGCGCTTGGTGCATGGCTGATGATACGGTCTGCAAGCCGGGAGAAAGGCAAGCTTTGCAGATAAACGCTGCCATGTCCTTCCAGTGTCGCCAGGAACAACCCTTCACCCCCGAAAAACATGGATTTAAGTCCGCCTGCCCGCTGGATATCATAATCAATTCCCTGGGAAAAGGCCACAATGCAGCCGGTATCCACCATCAGCTTTTCGCCGTTCAACTCTTTTTTAACGATGGTTCCGCCGGCGTGAACAAATGCCATGCCGTCCCCCTCCAGGCGCTGGAGAATAAATCCTTCACCGCCGAAAAAACCGGCCCCAAGTTTCTGGTTAAAGGTAATGGAGACTTTTGTACCAAGGGCTGCACACAAAAAAGCGTCTTTCTGGCAGATCAACTGTCCGCCGACGGCAGCCATGTCAACGGGAATGATTTTTCCGGGGTAGGGTGCGGAAAACGCCACTCTTTTTTTGCCCTGGCCCTGGTTTGTAAAATGGGTGAGAAACAGGCTTTCACCGGTAAGTGCCCGCTTGCCTGCACTAAAGAGCTTGCCCATCAGCCCTTTGTCTGCTTCAGAGCCGTCCCCCATTTTGGCTTCAAATGCGATACCCTGCTCCATCCAGTTCATGGCACCGGCCTCGGCAATCACGGTTTCACCGGGATCCAATTCCACCTCGACAGTCTGCATATCATCCCCGAAAATTTCGTAATCCACTTCGTGGCATTGCATCGTTTCCCCCTTTAACGTACTTTTGTGTAAAATTACCGCCTTTTTTGACAGGCAGATAAGATTTTTGATATAGAACGAAGTATATCAGATAGCCCAGTTGTTTTTCCATTAAAAAGCAAGTCATTCAAAAATTAAATGGGGAGTCCCGTACATGGAAATGTACAGGCAACATTCATGGATGCTAAATAGTGTCTGAACGAAAACCTGAAAATTTTGTTGAGTACAAGGCGGGCTAAAATTTTAACCGGAGTAATACACGGCGTATTTCGAGGATTAAAATTTCAGACCAACACCGTAATCGGCAAAATTTTCGGTTTTCGGTCGGGCACTAAATAAAAACGGGCTGAAACCCGATTAAGTTCCAGCCCGTATTATATGCTGTTGGCGGAGAAGGAGAGATTCGAACTCTCGGTGGAAGTTTCCCCCCACAACCGCTTAGCAGGCGGTCCATTTCAGCCACTCATGCACTTCTCCACATTGTCAATTTTTGGCGGAGGAGGTAGGATTCGAACCCACGAGGCT
>JAKSBO010001157.1 GCA_022361095.1 Desulfobacterales bacterium
CAACAACATAAGAAACCATGCCGGCCTGGAGACTGTTTCGGAATTGATCCCCAGGGTCTTGCACGAGCCTCTGTTTTTTAAACAGATGCTGGGCGAAATGTCCATAACCGTCACGACAATGTTCCGTGATCCCGGCCTGTTTCTCTATCTAAGAGATAAGGTGCTGCCCTATCTGAAAAGCTATCCATCCCTGAAAATATGGCACGCCGGCTGTGCCACGGGACAGGAGGCATATTCCCTTTCCATCCTGCTCCAAGAAGAAAATTTAGCCAAACGCACCGTCATCTATGCCACGGATTTCAATGACGCGGCTTTGGATACCGCCAAGAAGGGGATTTATGACCTGAAGGATGTCAAGGATTACACAAAAAATTATCAGGCGGCCGGCGGACACCGCTCTTTTTCAGAATACTATCATGCCGAATATGGCGCCATGAAATTGCGGCAGTGCTTAAAAGCGCCCATCACCTTTGCCAACCATAATCTGGCCATAGATGGCGTATTCAGTGAAACCCAATTAATTATGTGCCGGAACGTATTGATTTACTTTGATAAAAAACTTCAAGACCGGGCATTAAACCTGTTTCACGAAAGCCTGGCGGAAAACGGTTTCTTATGTCTGGGCCGGCGGGAATCGATCATTTGTTCACCCCTCAGAAAGAAATTTGTGGCCCTGGATGAAAAACACAGGGTATTTCAAAAAAAAACAGGGAGGCAATATGTTTGACGCGGTTGTCATTGGCAGACCCGCCGGGTCAATAGAAGTGCCGGCCTCTTTGCCGGGCACCCTGCCGCAGGATTATCCGTTGCCCATCATCGTTGCCATACACCTGCATCCGTTGTATCAAGGAAATCCGGCCCGATTCACGGGCAGCCAAACCGCCATCAGAATAAAAGAAGTCCTGGGAAAATATCCCATTGAAACAGGCAACGTTTATACGGCGGCCGCGAATTATCACTTGCCGGCGGAACATGATAAAACATTTGCCCTGACCGTGGATGATCGGGTAAACTATGCTTGTCCTTCCATTGATGTTCTGTTTGAATCGGCCGCTTTTGTCTATGGGGAAAGCTTGACTGGAATCTTATTGAGCGGTGCCGCCAATGGCGACGGCGCCCGGGGCCTTGCTGTCATAAAACAGTCCGGCGGCCTCACCGTTGTTCAGGCACCGGAAACCGACCAAAGTACGGCCATGCCCCAGGCTGCCGTAAACACAGGCTCCGTGGATCGAATACTGCAACCAATGATTCTGCGTGATATTTTGAGGTAATGGTGTGCAAATAAAACAAAAAATTTTAATTGTTGATGATAAGCCGGAAAACCTCTTCAGCCTGAAAAAAGTACTGGCAGAGCTTGACGCACAAACCATAGAGGCCCTGACCGGCAATGATGCCTTGATCGCCAGTTTGAATCATGACTTTGCCATGGCAATCCTGGATGTGCAGATGCCTGAAATGGACGGATACGAACTGGCGGAACTGCTGCGTTCCCAAGAAAAAACCGGCAGCATTCCCATCATTTTTGTGTCTGCTGTCTATTCAAGCGATTACCACGTCTTTAAGGGATACGAATCCGGGGCGGTTGATTTTCTGGTCAAACCCTTTGAGACCCAAATTCTGTTAAGTAAAGTCAATATTTTCCTTGAGCTGGACAGGCAGAAAAGAGCGCTGGCCGCATCAAAGGAAACGCTGGAAAAGCGTGTGGCAGAACGAACCCATGAATTGATGGAAAAAAACAGGGCCCTGCAGACGGAAATAGAACGGCGGAAAAGAGCCGAACAGACTGTTCGAAAGTCACAAAAGCAATGGGAAGAAATTTTTGAAGCCATAGGCCATATCGCCATGGTGGTTGATGATAAACATACGATTATCGCAGCAAACCGTTCAGCCATTAAACAAATAGGAATTCCCAAGCAAGAGATTATCGGGGCCAAATGCCATGATATTTTCCATAAATCAAATTTTCCGATTCTGGATTGTCCCATCGTAAAATACAGAGAACAGGGAACCTCCTCCACTGAATTGATAATAAATTCATTGGATAAAATTTATATCTGTAGCATTACACCCGTATTTGAAGGCATTGAAAACATAACAAAATTCATTCATATCTTCACGGATATCACCCGCCGCAAGGTTCTTGAAAAAGAGTTGCTCCAGGCCCATAAGATGGAGGCTATCGGCACCTTGGCAGGAGGAATTGCCCATGATTTTAACAATATCCTGTCTGCCCTTATCGGCTTTTCACAGTTGGCACTGCAAAATGTAGAAAAAGAGTCTTTGATGGAAGAAGACCTGACGGAAATTTTAAACTGCGGGCTCAGAGCCAAGGATCTGGTCCGGCAGGTTTTAACCTTTGCCAGGCAATCTGACGAAAAGTACACATATATCCAGATGGATTACATTGTCAAAGAGGTGGCCAAATTTATGCGCTCCACCATTCCCGCCTCCATTGAGCTTAAAACAAAAATACAGAGTACATCTGTTATTTTGGCCAATCCCACCCAGATTCACCAGGTACTGATGAACCTTTGCACCAATTCGGCCCATGCCATGAAAAACGATGGGGGCGTTTTAGAGGTGAGCCTGACCGATGAGCGGATAGATAAGGAAGAGACAGAATCCATCCAGGATTTTGAACCGGGAAATTATGTCAAACTTGAAGTATCAGACACGGGTACCGGCATTACCCGGCGGGTGATGGAAAAGATGTTTGAACCCTATTTTACAACCAAAAACCAGGCAGAGGGCACGGGTATGGGCCTTGCCGTGGTTCAAGGAATCATCAAGGATATAGGCGGCACAATCAAGGTAAAAACAGTCTTGGGCCGGGGCACGCTTTTTACCATTTTCATACCCATTGCAGACAGCCAAAAAACAGATCCGCACAACGAAGAAATAACGGCCCCAAGTACGGGTAACGAAAGTATCCTTCTGATTGATGATGAA
>JAKSBO010000920.1 GCA_022361095.1 Desulfobacterales bacterium
ACAGCCACAATAATAATATCAACCCCGGACATGCGTTTTGGATCAGTGGTTGGTGTAAATAATTTAGCTTTTTTAAACTCTTCTTTTGACACTTCGCCGGTGGGATCCTTGTGAGCCAGGCTATTGTCCACAATGGATTGCTTTAAATCAAACCCGATGGTTTCATATTTTGTGCCAAAATGGACAGCCAAAGGCAGGCCAACATATCCCAGGCCAACAACAGCTAATTTTTTACCTTTTCCCAATTTAATTTATCCTTTAATGATTTCAAGATAGTGTTGACATGTAACAAAATCGCAGTAAGAAAATGCGGTAATTATTTTTTGTAATTTGTCTTTTGTTTTGTTTAGGTTGACATAGTGTCTGAATTTGAATATCCGTGACGCTTGGTGGACTTTGGGTTGTTTGGGATCAAATTCCCATGGATGGATATAGAAAACAAAGGCGTTGTTTCTTTTCAGAACAAACTTGATTCCTTGCTTGAATAAAGAGGTGGGATATAATCTGAAATAGCCGCCGCCGCCTAATGGTATGGTTTTTTTGCCTAAATGCAGGTTGCTGACCGGCAGTTCAAAAAAATGGTTGTCTAATTGATAGCTTCCATCCTTTTTTATCGCCTTTACCAGATCTATGATCCCGTATCTGCCATGGGCTGAAAAAGAGTTATAACTGGAGTCGTAGAGGTAACCTGCCTGCCGGATTATTTCTATAATCTGGTTATTAACGGCAAAGCTTGGGGCACGGTATCCATAAACGGCCTGGCCTGTGATATCTTCAAGCTTATGTTTACTGGTCATCAGGTCCTGTGCCAGCTTATTTTTATCCAGATCCGTACACAAGTGATGGTTGTCTCCGTGGGACGCGACTTCATGACCCCGGTCCCGGATTTCCCTGACCAAGGCCGGTAGCCTTTTTGCAATCCATCCAAGGATGAAAAAGGTGGCTTTGGGTTTGAAAGAAAAGGCATCTAGAAGATCTAAAATCAGATGGGTATTTTTTTCCACCCTGAGCTCAAAAGAATTCCAGGTTGAAAAATCAATATGAGACTTGAAATTTTCAACCTGGAACCAGTCTTCGACATCAATTGTCAGGAGTATGCTTGGTTTTATGTCCAATTTTTTTTAACAGAAAAAATAATAAGTAAACACTGGCAAGGGCAACCCCGAAAATAATCAGCCCGGACATGTCGTGGAGAAAACCGTGAGCTGCTTCCGGGCCGACCCAGGCAGCCAGCATGCCGGTGATTGTGAGCCGAATGACGTTAACGGCAATTGCTATGGGTACCGCAGAGAAAAATACTATCCATTTTTTCCAGTTGCTTATCTGGGATAAAAATGCAAATGCCCCGGTCAGAGCAAGCAAGGAGGTAAGTGAACGTATGCCTGAGCAGGCGTCCACGACTTCAAGGGAAGTGTTGGCCAGGTGAAGTATATTCCCTTCTCGAAAAACAGGAATTCCGATCATGCCGATGGTTTGCGCAGAGATTTTTGCGGCAAAGAGCTGAAGGGGAAACGCGATTTTGTTCCAGATAATGGCTGGAAAGGGAATCATCATGATCAGATAACATACCGGCACCGCAAGCGCTTTGAGCATCGCCATGCCGAAACTGAAAGCAAGCATGCCTGCCAATGTGATTATCATGGAGGTCCGCATTAAAAACAGCTCTGCGCCAAGGTTGCCGACAACAAAAACAGATAAACCGAAAATAATTATAAAAAAGCCTGATATTGATGATTTCTTCTGGATTTGCCGTAAATGGTTCTGTTTATACCAGACCATATACCCCGCAACAAACGGGATTAAAAAACCATGGGAAAAATTGGGATTATTAAACCAGTCCCAAATAAGATCTTTAAGCGTTGTCCAGTATAAAAATGCGAAAGCGCCTAAAATTAAAAGTATTTGAATAATCAACTTTGGTTTCATAAAAGTCAGTTCGGAATAAATTGATTAAGGATCGGATAAATTTCATCCGCGAATTGTGTTAAAAGCATCTCAGCCTCTGTTTCGGTTTTTAAAACTGGTGAAATTAGGCGGACAAAAGAGCCGTCTGTACGGTTTTTCGAGATTGAATCAACGACCAACCATATTTTTTGCATATATTCAGAATAAATAATACGGCCCCGGGACTGAAACCAGTAATATACCACCTGCTTTTGTCCATCTTTATCCAGCAGGAGCCGTTCTATTTTTATTGATTCGCCGCTCTTGGGCAAGTTAATGGGGATGGCGGAATTTTCAACGATATTCCACCCTGCACCAGGCATACAGTTTTTGGGTGAATGAATTATATCCCCTTTGCTCTGGCTTTGATAAAATCCCACATAAAGATTCACTGTCTGGCCCGGACCTTTTCTGAAATTGGCCAGAATATAGTCTTCAACCCCTAAAATATTGTAAACCCTTTCATCCATTTGATCGGTTACACCTTGCCACGCGCCGATTTCAAGAGGGAATTGACTGAACGGGCGGTTCGGTTTGATCCGTTCTGAGTGTGAAAGCATTGTTATCAGGCCGGCGGTCGAAAAAAAAAGGATTAAAATAACGACAGTATGTTTTGGTAACAATTTATTATTCCAAGCAAATAGTTTTTAATCAAAGAGTTTTGCTTCAAGGGTTTTCCTTGATAAGATTTTTTCCGGGCGGATGGGCCGTTCCGGGGCAAAACGAACAAAAACGCTAATGGTGTTGTCTTTGTAGTTATCCCTTGATGAATCATCGGTTTTATAATTTGTATGGCTGGCATTGGCGCTTATCTGTAGCCATTTTAATGGATTCCATGTCAGGCCACCACCGATTTCAATGGTGTCGTCCTGGCGGTCTATGGTGTCTTCGAATTGCTGGAGCTGGTAAGAACCAAACAACTGGGAGGAGAGGCGCCTTGCCAGCTTATAATTCAAAGAAAATCCTGCCTGATAGCTGGTGTTGTAACCCAGGCTTGCGGCATCCTCATCTGATTCTTCATATGAACTGCTCGCAGTTATAGATAGTGAGCCTTTGGGACTGAAATTGAATATTTTGTAGACGTTGAGATCCAAAAACGGGTCTGTTGAATCATCATTATTATTATCCCAGTCATGGAACAGGATGCCGATGCCTAGCGAGATGCCGGAGTCTTCAGTTATATCCCAGTCAACACCCACAGACGGATGATAGATGACATGATCCCCATCCTCCCTGTCAGATATATAATGGCGGTATTTGGCGTATCCATCAAGATGCTTGGCAAATTTTCTAATGTACCGAATATCCCCGGCAATGGTTTCGTAATCGTTACCGTCAGGTGCGTCAAATTTTTTTTCTTGGTACTCCAGATTGGTTTCTACGCCGTCCCTCCGGGTAAACCAGTAAGTCAAGAATGCACTGGGTTCATAGCTTTCATATTCATCTGCATCTGAATTTTGATAGGCATCTGTTTCGTAAGAAAAATTTGCCCCCATGCTGTTCCGGGGGCCAAGCGCCTTGTTAATGGACGCATTGGCAGAATGTGTCTGGTGTTCCTTGTAATCACCGGTTCTGACCTGCTGTTCATAGCTGTTGGAATAGTCATAGGCAATGGATGTTGTGATCGTTTTTGTTAACTGACTGTCAACAGATGCACTGGCAGAATGCTTCCATGATTCTCCGGTATTGTTTCCGTCATTCCCGTCATAATTCATATCTATCATGGCCGAGGTGTGCTTTGTGGCCTGCCATGTCCCGGATAGATTAAAATTGTGGTCAAGACCGTCCCTGTCATCCAAATTTTTATAGTCGGTATACTCTGGATTATACTCCAGATATATCTTGCTCCTTTGATTTAAAAATCCTAAGGAAAAGCCAAGTTCATAAGAGGTTTTCCACTCTTCAAACGTGTCGGTCTCGGTTTGGAAATAGTTGTCCTTATACTCCTCTGTCACTTTCAATGTCGGAACAATTTGAGTTACCATCCTGGCGTGGGCAAGCGGGAAAGGTATCAGAAGAGAGGTTGCAGCAACCAGAAAATATGCATAGGGCGTTATCCTGGGCAATTTCACGAGACGCCTCCTTTTTTTGCTCTATCAAGCGCAAATTCAGGGAACGATAATGATATCGTCGGCCTTGAGCTGAATATCATTTCCGAGTTCGCCGTCCGTGATGTCATCATAATCGATTTTGATCATCTTTTCCTTTCCATTATCCCTGCGGTAGAGGATAATTTCATCCTTGGACGCCCATTCAGTAAATCCTTTAGCCAAAGCAAACGCCTGGACAACAGTCAGTTTTTTAAGCAGAGGATATTGACCTACCTGCAAGACTTCACCAAGAATATAATATTTCTGGCTGCCCGGGTTTGCCAGGGTAACCGTAACCGTAGGCGCCTCCACAAATTCAGCCAACCCGGTCTCAATCACTTTTTTCAGTTCCATAGTCGTGCTGCCTGCAGCCTGGATATCATCCAGCAGCGGGATAGTGATTTTACCGTCAATGCGCACAATGACTTTTTCAAATGTCAGATCTTCTTCTTTCCATGTTGTCACTTGCAGAATGTCGCCAACGCCGATTTTGTAGTCCCCACTGGTTGATACCTCTGCCTTGTCTGCCGCAACAACATTTTCTGCCAGACAAACGCCAACGTTAATTAGTATAAAAAAAGAACAAAAAAAACATTTTAATAAATTGCTTTTAAACATAGCTCCGCCCCCTTGATTACATTGATTTATAATCTAACTATCAGCCCACAACTGATAGCTTAAAGTTCATGGTTCACAGCTATGAGATTTAAGCTGTGGGCTGACTCTATCTTGCACCCTTGCCAAAAAGAACGGTTTTAACGGTTTTTAAAAGAATGACCACATCCAAGGCAAAGGACATATTTTTAATGTAAAAAAGATCATAATTGAGCTTTTCAACGGCATCTTCCACTGTTGCGCCGTAATCATAACAGACTTGTGCCCAGCCCGTAACGCCTGGTTTCACATTAAACCGCTGATTGTAAAAAGGAATCTCTTTTTCCAGCTGATCCGTGAAATATTTGCGTTCGGGACGGGGACCCACAAGGCTCATAGATCCCCTAAGAACCTCCCATAACTGAGGCAGTTCATCTATCCTGTATTTCCTTATAATACGTCCGACCCGTGTGATCCGATTATCGTTATCGCCGGCCCATACCGGCCCTGTAAGCTTTTCAGCATCCTGAACCATGGAACGGAATTTATGCATCATGTATTCTTTTTTACCACCGCCAACCCGATCCTGGGCAAAAAGAACCGGACCTTTTGAGTCCAGTTTAATCAGAAAGGAAACCACAATGAGCAAGGGTGAAAGGAGTGTCAGCAGGATTGAAGATAGAATGATATCCTGCATCCGCTTCGTGCCTGCCTTAAGCTTTGATTTCTGAAACCCTTTGGAGAAAATCAACCATGATGGTTCGATCTCCCGAACCAAGACCTTTCCTGTCAGCAATTCATAGAAAGAGCTGCCTGAAATGACATCAATGCCTTCAGTTCTACATTGGATAAGATCCTGGGTTGGGAACCGTCCTCTTTTCTCTGTCAACGCCACAATAATTTTGTTTATGCCGAATGTTTTAGAAATTTCGCTCAGTGTTTTATCTTTTTGATTCACCACTAAATTTTGAGGCAGTTTGTCAGTTTCTTTATCAATAACATCCGGAATAACGGCGCATACGGTATACCCGCAGTCTATGGTATTTGTGATTTTTTCATAAATATCCTTGGCCAGCTTGCTCGAGCCGAGAATTATAATATGTTGGTTAAACATTCCTTTGTTAAGAATATGAAGGTAGCCAACCCGCCATAAAATGATGAAAAAAATCAGGATAAGTATGCTTAACATATAGATTTTCTGATCCAGGATCACTAAAGGGAAAAGAAAGTAGACACCGGCCAGGAGTATGGAAGCAACCCCTAAAGATTGGAGCAGACGAATAATAATCTCTGAAATTTGTGCAACAACATCAAAGTCATAAAGGTCGTTATAATACAGACAAGTTTGTAAAATAGCGGTGACCAAAAGAATTCTTAAAGTCAGCATCAGGTCAAACCAGTATGAGGGTGAAAGGGTTAAAAGGGATGTTGATAAAAGAAAACAGCTGAAAATTACACACCCTTCCAGAAAGAAAAATAACATGTTTCTGACCGGGAAATATTGGCGCAAGAGGCTTAGCATTTTTTCAAGAAACTCCCGTTCTAATCAACGCTGCTGATGATATCCGTAGCCATAACTGCTTTTATGGTATCCGTATCCGTATCCAATTGTTTTTCTTGAGAAATTAGTGACAACCCCCAAAATTTTTTCGCGGCCGTAAATATCCAGGATATCTGCGACTTCCTTGATCCGTGTTTTTCCCTGGCGGATAACCAGGATAATGCCGTCTACAAAGCGTGCAATGGCATTGGTTTCTGATGTAATATAAGGCGGTGACGTATCAATGATGATATATCTGTCATTGTAACGTAATTTGACCTCATGCAGCAGACGGCGCATCTGATCTGAAGACAAAAGTTCTGATGGATTCGTCGGAACCTGTCCAGCCGGCAAAATGGTCAATTTGTTTACAGATGATTTTTTAAGGACAGAAGATAGGGGGAGCTTGTTGGCCAGATACTCGCTCAAACCCAACTCTTCACCTTTATAGCCAAAAGATGTATGTATCGTGGGCGACCTGAGATCACAGTCCATGAGAAGGACATATTCATCAATGCTTTGGGCGATACTTACGGCAAGATTGGCCGCCACAAAGGATTTGCCTTCATGGGGAGATGCGCTTGTCACCATAATCGTTTTTGGCGGATTCCCTTTTTCGGGAAACAAAATATTGTTTTTTAACAGCCGGAATTGCTCTGCAGCCGGCGAATGGGGGCTGGTCGCTGTAACAAGCACTGGATTTAAAGCGTCGGAGTCAGATGGGCTTATGGCGTCTGATGGCTTAAGATCCCGCCTTTCTGAATCGTTCCTGACCATCGCTTCATCATCATTCAGCGTAGATTTTTTTTCCGATCTTACCTTGTTGTCTGCTTTTTCCAGTGCCTTAAATATTTTCCCCAAAACCTTATATCCCTGACATTATAAATTTAAAGTTGCTTTTATAAAATTGATTGTCCGGTCCAGGCCTTTATGATTCAATATTGAAAAAAATACCAGGAACACAGCGCTATAGCTGCAACAACAGATGAACATAACCCATTCAACTTTTTGTTTTGTCCTGCTGCCCGGTTTTTTTAGCGGGGGAATTGATGCTAAAATCGGTAATCCTAATCCGGTTTCAATCTGATCATCCC
>JAKSBO010000961.1 GCA_022361095.1 Desulfobacterales bacterium
AATGCCATCCCAACGAACTGAATTTGAAACAGATCATTCTTGTGGGAGAGCCGGATGACGGAAGCACTGTTTCCGAGCTTAAGGAGAGCCTCCATGTGGATGTCTGGCTCAATTACGGATTAAGCGAAATCCCCGGCCCTGCCATCGCCCATGAATGCCGGTATCATGACGGGCTGCATATCAATGATGACCATATCCTGCCTGAAATCATTGATCCGGCCACAGGCGGCCCTGTCCCGGCAGGGAAAAAGGGTGAACTTGTCCTGACCACACTGTCAGCACGGGCATTCCCGCTGATTCGCTTCCGAACCGGAGACATGGCAAAATCCATGGCTCCCAATTGCCCCTGCGGTTCAACCGCCACCCGGATAGACTGGCTGGCAGAGCAGGCTGACAATTATATGCTCATCTCAGGCATCCGCGTGTCCCAGGCCCAGGTAAAAGAAAACCTTAGAACCGCATTAAAGATGCCGTCCATCGACTGCACCATGGAAAAAGCCTGCGGATCCGGTTCAGATATATTATTGATATCACTGACCATGGACGATCGGCTGTTTTCAGATGAAATCAAAAATCTGCAGCAGCTAATGATGCACGCAGAAGATACCCTGACGGAACAAAACGGCATCAAAGTGAAAATCCGCCTGATTCAGCAACAACGGGTTCAATAGGTACCCGGTCAATACCCTGTTTGGGAAAGACAATCTGCAACGATTGATTTCTTCCAACATAATGCGTCGGCCGTCGAAAAGTAAAAACCCATTGGAACGATGGCGCTTGTTACCGGCCGATAGGACAGGCGCCTGGGAATTTATGTTTATAAGAAAGTCTGTGTAAATTACTCAGATCTTTCAAACTTTGTTGTGGACTGAGCCTGGCAGCTGATATGTCAGGTCGGCCCGTGGCTGTTATAAAGAGACCTGCGCGATCTGCACAGATCTTTCAACTTTTGTTGCGGACCGAGCCTGGCATCTAATCTGTCAGATCACCCCGCACATGTCGTATTGAACCTTTCCAATAAAAGGGTTATAAGCA
>JAKSBO010001072.1 GCA_022361095.1 Desulfobacterales bacterium
ACAAAAAAATATCAAAATCCCTGAAACTCATATTGGCCGGCAACAGGTCCAGATTTTCAAAATCACTTTCTCTGATGGCATCGGCAAATTTTTTTGTTCCTTCAAAAAAGCTGTCATTTTTCAATTTTTCGGACGGCTTCACACGAAAATAAAAGCCTGAAGCCCCCTGGGGGTCAAGGTCGCACAAAAGTGTCCGGTTGCCGCTTAATGCACTGGCATATGCCAGGTTGACCGAGGCGGCAGTTTTTCCCACACCGCCTTTGTTGGAATAACAGGCAATAAGTTTCATAACGCTTTATCTCCTTAGGCATCAACCCGGGTATTGGTTTGTTTGGCCGTTGTATTCGTTAAGTCAAACAGGGCATTAAATGCACCCTGTGTTTCCGGGCTGTAAAACCGGGACAGATTTTCAATAATCTTCTGCCGCTCTGCCAGTTGTTTACGGTAAAGCATGGCCGTCAACGCCCCGATGCTTTCGGCCAGGGCCTTGGCATTGGGCCCGGCACCCGGATAACGCCCAAGGCACTGGGCAAGGGTGGCCTGCTGAACAGACTGGTCATTAAAGCTGCCCAAATGCTCCTGCAACCCTTTAAGGGTCTTAAGCAATTTTTTTACCTGTTTGGCATCAAATAAAGGCCGGGCCGATTCAATAAGGTAACGGAGCTTTTTGCACTGGATGCGCAGTTCATGAATGGTTTCATCCGGGGTATCGTCGGTAATCCTGCCGGCAAGCTTGCACACCTTTTTATATCGTTTCAAAACAAGATCCGCGGCAAACACTTTGGACGGAGCCTCGGCCTTGGGGCCTTTGGGCAGGGCTTTGGGGGCCTCAAATATTTTCTGAATGGATTTGATCCGCTTTTTGTACGCTTTGGACACAAGCATGGCCTTCACCTTTCCAAAGGCCTCATCCCGATCCTGTTGCAGCAAATCAAAAAGCACCCCAAGGCCCGGATGGGCCTGGGGGGGAACCAGGGCAAAATAATCATCCTTGGATAACAGGTAAACATCCCGGTCCCGCATCAGGTTGGTATCCTGCATGATATCTTTGAAATCCAGCTTCAATTGATCAAGGGCTTCGGCGGCCACCACCCCTTTGAACAGAGTAAGCACGGAACGGACCTTGCGCAGGCTGACCCGCCACTGGTGGAGAAACTCGGTGTCCAGATCCTCGATCAGCCCGGGCTCGTTGCGGCGTGTGACCTGCAAAAAGGTTGAAACGATCTTACAAAGGCTTTTTATGGCAGGGGTATTCCCGGCCAGACGAATAACCGGCTTGGATGTATAATCTGAAATCCCAAGCTTAAGCACCTGTGCCGGAAGCCCGGGTTTTTCCAAATTTTTCAAAATACCGCAGATTAAGGTATGGCTGTCGTCATAACCGCGCATGGGGCGTGTCCGAAGCCGGGCCCAGGTGTTTTTCCCGCGGCTCAAGGTAACCGATTCAACACGGCAGCAGGTTTTCTGCTCGTCATCCAGAAGAGATAACGTATCCCGGACAACCGTCACCTCTCCTGCCGGTGTAAACGCCCGTAAAGGGGAGAGATCCAAAAGCTGTTCCCTGACAGGCCCCTGGGGAAGATCCCGGGCAAATAGCCATTGAGATTCAGGCGCAGCCTGTGTGGTTACATCACCTGACCAGGGGATACTGACCAGCCCGGATTCAGTTTGGATTAAAAGGGCATCTGAATTGCAAACCGCCGCATCAAAGGTGTCCAGAACTATCCCTTCCACACCCTTGCATGGGGGCTCACATGCAGTGCCGGCCAGGGTCATGCCTGCATCTTTTAACAGGGCATTTATCTTATTGACATTGATGCCGGCCGACAGCATAAACGTTTGCGAAAAAGGCAGATTCATTGGTTTGATTTCCCCTTGTTCTTTTTAATGTATTCATGGATCAGGTTTTCAATAATCGCCTGAACACTGGTCTCTTTTTCAATGGCCAGAATCTTAAGCGCCTTGAGCACCTTCTTTTCCAACCTCAAGGAGGTATTCACCTTTTTTATTTTTACCATGTTAGATCCTTATTAATCTTTGTCTCACAGCTTGATATAATGACGTCATTAAACTATGATGTCAACCATTATGGATTCAATGACAAAGTACGCCGCCATCGATATCGGTTCCAACGCCGTCCGACTGCTCCTAGCCATGGTCTCGGAAGAAGCGTTCGGACTTCGGGTAAAAAAAATTTCCTGGATGCGCATGCCCATCCGCTTAGGTGAAGATGCCTTTTTACAGGGTGAAATCTCCAATGAACGGGCCTGTAAACTGACAAAAACCATGGACGGCTTTGCAAAACTCATTAATGCATACCAGCCTGTGGCAATGAAGGCCTGTGCCACCTCAGCCATGCGGACCGCAAAAAACGGCCGGCAGGTATGCAAAACGATCAAAGAGCAGACAGGCATAGACATTGGAATTATCAACGGGAGGCAGGAAGCCCGGTATCTTTTCCAGAACCGCCACAAAATAATGACCTCATCGGAAAAAGCGGCATTATTTGTGGATGTGGGTGGCGGCAGCACGGAAATTACGTTGTTCTGCGACGGCCGGGTCCAGGCCAGCCGTTCCTTTAACCTGGGCACCATTCGTCTGCTTAACAACCGGGAGAGACAACAGGACTGGGACAGCATGAAATCCTGGTTGAAAAAAATCACCCGGGGAAATGAGCCTGTAGAAGCCATCGGCAGCGGCGGAAATATCAACAAACTGTTCAAACTGGCCAAAGGCCGTCCCGGGACATGGGTGAATCGGAAAAAAATCAAAAAAATCAGGAATGAACTGGCCGATTATGAAATAGAAGAGCGGATGAAACGGTTTAATTTAAAACCTGACCGTGCAGACGTGATCATCCCCGGGGCACGGATCTATCTTAAAGCCATGGCCTGGGGACGGTGTGAAAAAATCCATGTGCCCATGCAGGGCCTTGCCGACGGCATGATCCGTGTTCTGCACAAAAAAAGAATGCAGGCGCAATCTATGGAAACACAAATAGATGCACCTGCAATCGAACTTGCACCGGCTAATATTTAGTTAACAGCATGATCCGCTGCCACACCCTTTACACCCCTCAGGCGGTTTGATACTGGACTCAATACGAAAGCCCATCCCCTCAAAATCAATATCAACAGGGCTTGCTTTCTCCAGCAGCTCTTTTTCCATGATGTATTCCACGCCATCAAAGGTAAATACGGCATCGGTCTCTTTTTTCTCGTCCAAGGCCATGGCAAGACTTGGGCCACCGCACCCGGCGCCATTGAGAAAAATTCTGATAGGTACAATGTCTTTGCCTTCAAAATAAATTCTGACCTGTTCCTGGGCAGGCTGAGTCACATTGATCATCTAAATATCTCCTTCATGTTGTGTTGTGGGGTTGATCCTGGATGCTGACAAACCAGATCTCCCCATAGGTTCAAGTATGAGCTAAATCCTATTCAGATGCAAGACAATGCAGCCAATATAATTCGTGCCCGGCCGAAAACCGTAAAATTTGCCTCTGCTTTGAACTCGGCAAAATTACCGGATTTTCGTTCAGGCACGATATAGGGCAATAGCCTGAAGCCGGCTTACAGCCGGGGTGTCAGGCAGACAGGTCCTGGTAATGCTGCACCTGGCCGGATTCGGATTGATTCCGCATAGAGATCAGCAGGCTGTCATATTGACCGTTTTTTTTTGTCCAAGCGTGCCACGCCAGTTGATATTCAAAAATTTTGCCTTGCTTTGCTACATGCCGAAGAGTGTCAAACATATCCTTGGGTATCTTATTCATCATTACATCCTTATTACATCCTTTATATTTTTGCCGTGTGTTCCTTAAACAATCAAGCATACGGTTATCCCATCTGTGTTATTTAAAATTATGTATTCAGTTAAATTTCCATTAGAAACAATTCGTTAACCACCTAATTTAATTTCTATGGTATAATCGGAGTTCTACAATCGGGGCTTCCAAAAGATGTAGGGGGATTCATGGCCGATAGGTTCCCTGTTCAAGCATCCGGGCAACGGAAATAGATTCAGCCAGCACTTTTTCCGTCCAGTTCCGGTCCAGGGGGTCAACGATCAACACCCGGAAATGAAAACGTTTTCCTTCCACAAAAACCGTTTCGCAATTGTCGATGTGAAGCATTGAGTTTACCCAGTTGGGGAGTTTGGATGGTTTTCTTTTTTTCCGAAGTTTTTTTACAATTTTTTCATGCTCATTCTGGTTGACCACCAGATCCAGCGTGATGCCGTGAAGCTTGAACAATCTCTTTATGTATCCGGGTTTACGGTGGGAGGTGGTGTAAATCCCAGTTTGCCAGCCATGATTTCTTAACTGCTTGAAAAGATCAACGGTCCCCTGCCTAAGGGGTTCGGTGCGGAACCACATGTAATACCAGGGCAAGGTTACAGGCTCGGTGGGGATTTCCGGCTGCCAGCAAATAAGCGTATCGTCAAGGTCAAAGGTTATCAGCATACATACTCGCACAATCAAGAGAAGGAAGAATAAGGCTTCTGGATGCCATTTCCGGCAAATATTACAATAAAGTCAGCCGATTGATGTTCACATTCTCTCTTCTTTTAGTTTTAA
>JAKSBO010000991.1 GCA_022361095.1 Desulfobacterales bacterium
AAGAGTATTTCCGAATACTAGTACGCCGTTGAAAGGTCCTCCAGGTACTGAAACCCGGTATCTGCAAGATCTCCCTGCCGAAAAGACAGATCACTCATTTTAAATCAGCCTTTAACTGTAGATTGGCAATATTGCTCTCTTCAAATGTTTTGATCTCAGCAAGAACCCTGTTTTCGGTCGGGCACTATTTAGAAATCTTATCACCCTTGATATCATTCTCAAAAACTTCCATACCTTTTTGCATGGCACAGAAATCACCGCACATGGTACATGTTTTTGCATTCTCAGGCTCTCTTTCAACCCTGATCTGTTTTGCTTTATCCGGGAAAAGCAGGTATTTTTCAAGGTCTTCCCATCTCATGTCACGCCTTGCCAGTGCAGCGAGCTTTTCCCCCTCTCTTCTGTCAGGATACTTTGCAACATCTCCTATCCTCACAGCAAGCCTGGTAGTCCTTACACCTTCACGAACATCGGCTTCATTGGGCAAAGCAAGGTGTTCCGCAGGTGTAATATAGCATATAAGATCAGCGCCGTATCTTGCAGAACTGGCGGCGCCTATGGCAGCAGTAACATGATCATACCCGGCGCCTGTATCCAGAGGTAAAGGACCGAGCACATAGTAGGGCGCATTTCCGCTCATTCTTTTTTGGAGCATGATATTTCCTTTTATTTCATCAAGGGGAACATGGCCCGGCCCTTCAACCATCATCTGGCAGCCCATTTCCCTTCCAAGTTCTGCCAATTCGCAGTTAATAATCATTTCCGCCATCTGCGCCCTGTCGTGACTGTCATGGATGGCGCCTGCCCTGATTCCGTTTCCAAGGGAAAGAACCGCATCGTATTTTTTCATAAGGGCGCAAACCCTGTCGAACTGCTCATACAGAGGGTTTTCCTTATTATTTGCATCCATCCATGCAACCATGAATGTCCCGCCCTTTGAGACAAGTCCGCCGTAACGATATCCTTGGTTTCTAAGACGTTCTAAACTGTGCCTGTTGATTCCGCAATGGATGGCCATAAAGCTGATACCGTCATCAAGCTGTTTTTCTATTAAGTCAAATAAGAATTCCGGGTCGAGCTTTGCCGGATTTCTGTATTTTAATGCAGTTTCCTTGAATGCCTGGTAAAGGGGCACGTTCCCAACCGGCAGATCAACACCGGCCAATACCGACCTTCGAATCGCATCCAGATCACCTCCGGCCGAAAGCTCCATCAATGTATCAGCCCCCTCTTCCTGGGCGGCTTCAGCCTTAGAAACTTCAGCCTCAATATCGCAAATATCAGAAGATGTGCCTATTGACGCGTTCACCTTTGTTCTTAAGCCCGTACCAATCCCGACAGCTTTCTGGTTAGGCCTGCCGGGATGATGCACGATAACAATTTCACCCGTTGCAACCCGGGCTCTGATGCTTTCGGCATCCTGTTTTTCGGCTTCTGCTACACATTTTATTTGCGGTGTTACAATGCCTTTTCCGGCAAGTTCTATCTGAGTTTTCATTTTGATTCCCTATGTTTTTTTAGGGGTAAAATAAAAAAGGGTTTCGAAAGACATAAACAGTCTTTCGAAACCCTTTACCATCAAGTTCCAATATTAATCATTCAACACGTCTTCTGACTTCCCCAAATCCTCCCGGCTGCCTTCCCGTCCTGATTAAAACCGGGACAGTGACAATTGATTGCCGAAAGCCTTACTGCGGGGTCACAGCGGCGGGACCGTTCCCGAATTTAACGGGATTCCGTTTGATGAACGATTGGTTAATTCGCAGTCTGCCTGCACCATTAATAAGCCGGTGCAAGGCTTTATACCGCAAAACTATATTATATAAAGCCTGCGCGTTGTCAACCCGAAATAACGAGACACGGGCCCGGGCTCTTTACGGGGTAATCACGTAATTCTGTTTAACTGTTTTCATACATATGGCATCATGGAAAACAAATATTTTCACCAGAAGAGAATTGCCGGATGCCATAAAAGCCGTTTGTGCGTGTGAATCTTATCCACGTTACATAAAACAATTTGGGAAATTAATAATCTTGTTCATTGTGCCGATGCCGTTGGTACGATATATGACATGGAAACTAAAATTCAAAATTGAGCAGAATTGATATGAGTGAACATGTGATAGAGAATATAAAAAAATACTACCTTGAGATGCTGCCATTCAACAAGGTTCTTGGAATTGATATAAAAACTCTGGATTACGATTCGGGAGAGGCTGTTACCATCTTCGAGATGAAAGCGGACCTTATAGGGAATTCATCAGCCGGTATTCTGCACGGAGGCGTCACCGCATCAGTCCTTGATTTGACCGGAGGGCTTTCTGCACTGATTTCCTGTGCAAAATTTCAAGAAGGCAAATCTTTTGAAGAGATCGGTCAAAAACTTGTTGAATCAGCCACGATTAATATTCGGGTCGATTATTTAAGGCCTGGCAGGGGCAGATCCTTTGAATGCAAAAGCCGGATTATCAGGGCAGGCAGGCGGATAGTGGTTGCAAAAATAGACCTGTACAATGAAAATGAAGTCCGGATTGCCACAGGAACCGGGACTTATCTGATTGGCTGAAAAAGACTTCTCTGAAATGCTAAAAACCATAACTGCAGCTAAAAAGAAAATGACAAGAGGAAAGGTCCATTTTTTTATTGGCAATACTTATCATGGATCCCCGGATTATATACATTTTCAAACCGGTTATCTGGTGGCATTTTCACGCCGATGCCAACACTTTTTTCCAGCCACGATCTTTACAGTCAGGACAGACAGTATGAATCACCAAAAAAGATTGAGCCTTTTCCTTGGATAGCTCTCCCGGCTCAATCCAATCCGTCTGATTCTTCAAGTTAAGCTTGTTACAGATACTACACCGCTTTACTAAATTGGGAGCCCCCCGCTGTGTCCAATCATAAATAGTGACAGTATGATCAAAAGCCTCTTCTCTCAGAAGATAATTATTAATCTCAATATCACCATTCTTACAAGGGTTAAGAACCATCTTCATAAATCGTTTATGAGTTGGAGAATCACAGCGGTATTCATGACTGTGGGACGCCTGTAAAAGCCGGCATTTTTGAAAAATAGCAGAATAATACATACGTGTACTATCATCATGGATAAAGAAAAAGATGTCAGTACCAAGGATATAGTCCTCAACCACAAGCTCCGGTGCCTTGCCCACATAAGCTGCATTATCCCATGCATCAAAAGTAGCGATAATTATATTACGCTTACTAATAATAAAGGATACTTTTTCTTTATAGGTACGCGTCATAAAAGTGCCCCTTTCAAGCAGATGAGTTGAAAAACCGTGTCTGAACTATGAAGGCCGCAGCCCCTTTCTATTCTGATCATCACTCTGGAAGAATCGCTTTCAATATGTTTGGGGTTGAGCTTTATAACTTCACCGACTCTGAGTCCAGCACTGGAAACTGTTTAAAAAACTCGGTGTTTAAAATTGGCTGCCGCTTCAAACAGCCGTTTGCGCTTTTGGTTTTTCTTCTTTGTCTTTGACATATGATGAACCGCTGTAATGTAAGGCCACCTTTAAGAATTGGTTCATCTTCTCACACCGCATTAACGATTTGCAGATGGGGTGCTTTAGCTGCTTACAAAATAGGATAATTACGATTAGTATGCAACATTCTGTTCAATAAAGCGATCAAGTAATGACACAATGTTAAAATATAAAGAAACCGTTAGACCGTCAATTTCCGTGATTTAGAAAATATTAGGCAATGAAACACCCACACTATACCTAAACAGGCTCGCCCAAGCCTATCTGAAATCAGCATTCAATCACACAAGCATTGCAGAGGGCATCAGTTCAAATTTTTCACAGAAGACCATGCCAAAATCCAATCTCCGCGATAGTGCAATCAACGAGCTGGAAATGCTCACAGCCAGCCCAGAAGCCCTGCGCCCTCCCGGGCAAGCCCCGGGCAATCTGGGGACGTTACTTATTGACAGGAATTAGGTTAAATGCTTAACGCCATTTCATGGCACGAATGGCAAGGGCAGTAGCGCCGGGTTTCACCATCACATTACACAAAGGGGAAATAGAAGGCAGCAGACATTTTTCAGCGATCAGGACTTAAAACCTATCTGGCTTTGATGTCGGAATGGTGTTTGAACTATAAGGTTGAAATATGGGCCTATTGCCTGATGCCCAATCACAT
>JAKSBO010000984.1 GCA_022361095.1 Desulfobacterales bacterium
ATATCAGATTCCGCAGTCTGTGCAACAGACCCAACGCTTCCCATGGAATATATTGCAAGGATACAGGGGTCCGGATGCCGGCGAATGATTATATTGGCACTGCCCAGGTATTGCCGGCCAACCCGCTCAGCCTCCCTGGACGGTAGATAATCGGCCACGCCGCAAGGGGCTGATGACGGGATCTTGCTGGTCTCCGGCATGGCAATATTCTCATGGAGCAATAGAGGCAGAAGCTGAAAAAAATCAGCCTGTTCGGACCTGAAGATGTCAAAGGCCGCCAAAAGGCTCAATTTATTCTGTTTAAGAAATTTTGCCTGTCCGAAATGCACAAACTCACAGAAAATAAGCATATTTATTTCATCGGCCACCTTGGGGTCAATTCTTGGCAGATCATTAAAGCTGAGTTGATGTTCCCGTTCATTATAATTCAGGTTCCGGGTACGCAGGTCCGTGGCCGCGTGCGATGCAAACCGGCAGAACCGGGCCCCGGCATTGGTGAAATCGGCCATGTGAAGCCAGGCATTGGCAAAGGAGATACCGGACAGTCGTGCATGGGCAAAAACAGCACAGGTCAAATAGGTTTCATTAAAGGAAGATTTTGCAATGACGGCCTCGACAAACAGTCCATCGCTCATGTCTGCCCCGTTTAAATTACAATTATAAAAAGAGGCGTTTTGAAAACTGCACTGACTGAATTTTGCATTTTGGGCAGATACATTAACAAAAACGGCATGATCAAAGCAGACTTGGTCAAACACCGCCTCATCCAGATTCATATTGTAAAACAGGGTACTTCGGCATATACCGCCTGACACATGAACACCTGTCATCACCGTATCAACAATCTGGGCATGGGTCAGATCAAGTACGGACCGGCTAAACTCCATTCCGGATAGATCCAGGTCACGTATAACGGCCTTCCGGAGATCCAGATCCTGGGGAACAACCCGTTGCTCTAAATCATCCAGTCTTTTTTGGACCGGATCCCTGAGCACGAACTTAAAAAAGCCGGCCCCGGATTTCTTCTTGGGCAGTTGCGTGTGGAACGCCTTGAAAGGCGCGGCAATGCTTTTGCGTTCCCTGAGCAACAGATTCTGGGTTTTTGCCAGAAGCTTATCCACTTCCGACCGGGTCCGTTCCGAGCCGCAAATATCCATATTCTCTTTTAAAATCCTGACAACCCGTTCCGGACGCTTTTTGGTCATACCGAAGATGCATGCCAGGTTAACATCATAATTTGCCCCCTGATACGCGTTCTTGTGCAGGGCAATGTCCTGGAGCGCAAAAAATGCGAGCCTGGACAACGCCGAAATTTCCATATGAATGATGGGAATAATGGAAGGGTACCTGTCTCGAACCATCTCCATGACCTTATGAAAGGGATACCTGCCGGTCACCACAAGTGCCCTGAAAGCGCCGACGGCCTCATTGGTCTTGGCATTTTGAAATCGTTGAAGCACCGGTTCAAAAAGGTCCGGGTACTGCCCCAGCGATGAATTTTCAATCATACCGTATACTGCCATTCTGACCTTTTTTACGGTTTCCTGGGTTAACACTTTTTTAAAAATGTGTAAAGGCACCTTTGATCTCATCATTGAAATGGCTTTAAGGCCTGCAATCCTGTCCCGGGGTTCCATGGACAAAAGCTCATTTTCCTCTATAAGTGAAGGGTTGCGCAACCCGGCATCAATATTATTTAGATAAGGATCGACATCCCGTCCCCTGTCAAACAGCCCGGCATAGTACCAGGTCACGGCTTCACGCTGCTTAACGCCGGCCAGCACATGGCGGAACAGCCCGGCAAAGCGCAGACGGATGGCAGGGTCTGCCTGCAAATACTGGTCGGCAAAAAGCAAACGAAGCCGGTCATCCAGACCCTTGATACAATTTTTTATCACATCCTGGGACACCCGCTCCAGGTAAGTGGCCTTAAAAGCAAAAAAGGCGCCGATACTTCCGATATTCATAAGGGCATTGATCAGAATGCTTTTATCTGAAAATGCCATTTGCATAAAAATTTTGCGGTAAATCAGCGCAGCCCCTTGATACGCATCAGCCTGGGCCTGTTTTAACGGTTTATTTTCCAGCGGCGTTTCAATATTCCGGCGAATGGCATAAGTCATTTCGCTTAAACTTTTTTTCCCTGCGTCTCTTAGCGGGTAATGGGTTGAAAAGACACTGTTTAAAATTGGCATAAGGCCCAGATATACGGGCAATTGTGGTGCCCGGAGAACCAGCTCTTCACGTTGCTGCCCATCAAGATTTTTCCAGTAATCATCAAAGGTTTGACGATCAAATTCAGGATTAAATTCATCCATACCGCTGCGCCAACTCCCGTATTTCATTTTTTTTGAAAATTTTATGCCATGGCAGGCTGTATTTTAATCAAAATCTGGTATATAATTTAGGTTTGATTAAAAATTTCGATACAAGCTTCAATATTGCTTTAGTATTGTATATCATACCAGAATCACTTTATGAACTTATTTGATGGCAGAACACAGGACAAGACCGCGGACCAGGGGTATGACGCCGGATCCATAGAGGTGCTCAAAGGCCTTGACCCGGTCAAACGCAGACCCGGCATGTACACGGACACATCAAGTCCGGATCACCTGGCCTTTGAAGTTATTGACAACAGTGTGGACGAGGCCATTGCAGGTTTTGCCGCACGCATTGATGTTACCCTGACACAGGACAACAGGATAATCGTATCGGACAACGGCCGGGGAATGCCCGTGGACATCCACCCCCAGGAAGGCATTTCCGGTGTTGAACTGATCATGACCAAGCTGCATGCAGGCGCCAAATTCTCAAACAAAGACTATGCCTTTTCCGGCGGCCTTCACGGTGTGGGGGTTTCCGTGGTCAACGCCCTGTCCATTCATCTGTGCATTGAAATCTGCCGGGACAAAAAGCGCTACACCATTGAATTTGAAAACGGCGCTAAAACAAAAGACCTGAAAGAGGCCGGTAACGCTGCCGGCACCGGAACCACCCTGGAGTTCAAACCGGACCCGGCCTATTTTGACACAGATCAATTCAATGTAACCCTTATCCGTGCGGCCCTTAAATCCAAGGCCGTGCTCTGCCGGGGGCTGACCACCACCTTTACTGTTGAACAAACCGGGGAAACCGACACCTGGCATTACGACCAGGGCCTGGATCAGTATCTTAAAGAGATGCTCCGGAGCACCAACACCCTTTTTCCGGACCCGTTCACCGGGTCTGCCGACAGCGATGAATTAAAGGCTGTATGGGCGGTGAACTGGGGGCAGGAAGAGCGGCTTGATATTGAGGAGAGTTATGTCAATCTGATTCCCACAAAACTTGGCGGCACCCATGTAAACGGATTCAGATCCGGTTTGCTGGAGTCTGTTAAAGAGTTCTGCAAATTTCGAAACCTTTTGCCCAAAGGCGTGTTTCTCACCCCCGAAGATATTTGGCACAATGTCGGATATGTATTGTCCGTCAAACTTGTGGAAGCCCAGTTTTCAAGCCAGACCAAAGAACGGCTCTCTTCACGGCACTGTGCCGGCCTTGTGAACATTCAAGTCCGGGACGCGTTCAGTCTATGGCTGAACCAGAACGTGGCCCTGGGCGAAGCCCTTGCCCGGGCAGCCATTGAAAACGCCAGAAACCGTGAAAGAAAACGCAAAAAAGTATCCCTCAAAACCCGGACCAGCGGCGCCGCTTTGCCGGCCAAACTGTCAGACTGCACCAGTGACGACCAAAGCCAGCGGGAGCTTTTTTTTGTGGAGGGCGACTCTGCCGGCGGTTCGGCAAAGCAGGCCAGGGACAGGCGCTTTCAAGCGATCATGCCCCTGCGGGGAAAAATCCTGAATACCTGGGATTTAAACGCGTCGGCCATACTTGACTCCAAGGAGATCCGGGATATCTCCCAGGTTCTCGGCGTGATGCCCGGATCAACAGACATTTCCAAACTGCGCTACAACAAATTGTGTATTCTGGCAGATGCGGACTCGGACGGCCTGCATATTGCGACACTTTTATGCGCACTTTTTCTAAGGCACTTTCCCGAAGTGGTGCGCCAAGGCCATGTGTTTGTGGCCATGCCCCCCCTTTACCGGATTGACATGGGCAAAGAGGTCTTTTATGCCCTGGATGATTCAGAACGAAACGCCATTACCAAGCGGCTGGGCCGCAGGAAAAAACCGGGAAAAATAAATATCCAGCGTTTTAAAGGTTTAGGAGAGATGAACCCGCTCCAGCTTCGGGAGACGACCATTGCCCCGGACTCCCGGCGCCTGGTTCAACTGACGGTCACGGACCAGTCAGATGCCGGAGAACAAAAAAACGACCTGCCCGGGGAGAACGATGTACCACCATCCCCCCCATCTGAAAGCGAAAAATCCCCGGACGCTCTAATAAAAGATGATGTATTTCAGGTCATGGACATGCTTTTGAGCAAAAAAAGGGCCCGGGACCGGAAACGCTGGATTGAAACCCATGGAGTAATCAAAGAGATTTAATACGCATGACCCAGACCCCAATTTCCCGTGCTGAAGAATTTGAACGCCAACCCTTCCAGGAGTTTACCCGGAACGCGTACCTGAACTACTCCATGTACGTCATTTTAGACCGGGCCCTGCCCCATATCGGTGACGGCCTCAAACCTGTCCAGCGCAGAATCATATACTCCATGAGCCAGCTTGGGCTCTCATCCACTGCCAAATTCAAAAAATCGGCCAGAACCGTGGGCGATGTCCTGGGTAAATTTCACCCCCATGGAGATACGGCCTGTTACGAAGCCATGGTCCTGATGGCCCAGCCGTTTTCTTTAAGGTACCCCCTGGTGGACGGACAGGGCAACTGGGGTGACCCCAATGACCCCAAGTCCTTTGCAGCCATGCGTTACACCGAATCAAGACTGTCCAGGTATGCAAAAATCCTTTTGGACGAACTGGAACAGGGCACGGTGAATTGGGTGCCGAATTTTGACGGCACCCTTGAAGAACCCTCCCTGATGCCGGCCCGGCTGCCCAATATCCTGCTCAACGGCACCACCGGCATCGCCGTAGGCATGGCCACCTCCATCCCCCCCCATAACCTAAGGGAAGTGGCAAAGGCCTTGATCTTTCTCATTGAAAACCCAAATGCCCACACCAGCGATTTGTGCAAATTCGTTAAAGGCCCGGATTTTCCCACACAAGCTGAAATCATAACGCCTGCAGATGAAATCAGCGACACCTATAAAAAAGGCAAAGGGCGCGTAAAAATGCGGGCCCGGTATATTATAGAGGATGGGGAACTGGTATTCACGGCCCTTCCCTATCATGCGTCCACTGAAAAAATCTACGAGCAGATCGCCGCCCAAATCAGTGCCAAAAAACTGCCCATGGTGGCGGATCTGCGGGATGAATCCGACCACGAGGAGCCCACACGGCTGGTGGTGATGCCACGGTCAAACCGCGTGGATCTTGACGCCCTGGCAGCCCACCTGTTTGCCACGACAGATCTTGAAAAATCATTCTCAATCAACATGAACATGATCGGCCTTGACGGCCGGCCAGGGGTAAAAAACCTTAAAGAGACCCTGAATGAATGGCTTGAATTTAGAAAAGCCGTCATTGAAAAAAAATTTCGCTTCCGCCTGGAAAAAATTATCAACCGGCTGCATATCCTGGAAGGCTTTAAAACCGTTTACCTCAACCTGGATCAGGTGATTGAGATCATACGCAAGGCAGATGATCCAGCCAAAAAACTGATGGAGACATTCGGCCTGTCCGAAATCCAGGTCAAGGCTGTTCTGGAAATCCGGTTGCGTCAGCTGGCCAGAATGGAAGAGATCAAAATCACCGGGGAGATGGCCGCGCTTTCCAAAGAAAAGGCGTACCTGGATAACCTATTGAGCTCGCCTAAGGCATTTAAAGCGTTTATGATCAAAGAAATTAAAGATGACGCCAAAAATTTTGGAGACAAACGCAGATCCCCCATCAAAAAACGCAAGGAGGCCGAAGCGTTCTCGGTTACCGATGTTATTGATGTGGAGCCTGTCACCATTATTCTCTCCGCCAATGGATGGATACGGACAGCAAAAGGCCATGACATAGACCCTGGAAACGTAAAATTCAGGACAGGGGATCACCTGCTGTGTCATTTGCGCACCCGATCGGACAAACCCATTGCACTCATAGATACTTCGGGCCGGGCGTATACCTTGTTCTCCCACACCCTCCCCTCGGCCAGGGGAAACGGTGAACCCGTCACAGGACATCTCACCCTGGCCCCGGATACCGGCATATACACCATGTTTGCCGCCGAAGATGAAGATCTGTTTCTCAACGGGGCTGACAACGGGTATGGATATATTATCAAATTCAGTGATTTTTTAACCAATTTTAAAAACGGAAAGGCAGTCATTACCTTATCCCAAAATGATCTGCCCATGACACCACTTCCCATACCGGATGTCAATTCCGACAACATTGCCGCAATTACCACCGGCGGCAGGATGCTGATCTTTCCGGCCAACCAGTTGCCCCGCCTGAAAAAGGGAAAAGGCAACAAAATGATCCATATTCCGGCTGCCGGCAAAAGCAAAAACAAGCCCGAAAAGCTTAAGTTTCTAAAAATATTGCCTTTAAATTCAAATCTTGTTATATATTCGGGCAAACATCTCTTGCGGCTGACACCGGGCAACCAGCAGGATTACACAAGCACAAGGGGGCGGCGGGGAAAATTGCTTCCCCGTGGATACAGAAAGGTTGATGAAATTGAGATTATCCCCATACGGCCGGCGATAGATGATAGGGATTAATGAAATCATTTTTAACTAAACATTTTATACTGTTATCCCTGGTTATTGTAACCTTGGGACTTGTAAGATTTTGCGTGCTCATTGACCACCAGGAAATCGGCAATACCCTGAATACGGTGGAAAAGATACGTAAAAGCGGAAAGTTGAGGCTGATCACCGACAGGGCGATCAACACCTACTATCTGTACAATAATACCCCCATGGGCTTTGAGTACGATCTGGCTTGTGAGTTTGCCAAGTTCATGAATGTTGAACTTGATGTCATCACACCCGGCTGGAACAACATGTTCTCATATCTTAAACAGGGCAAAGGCGACTTTATTTCAGCAGGAATTTCCATCACGGCCCCGCGCCTGGAATATGTAGATTTTTCCATTCCCTACATGACCATTCAGCAGCGCATTATCCACCATAACCTTATCTTTAACCCCAAAGAAATTAAAGACATGGGGTCCAGGATTTTTCATGTCAGGCGGGGGACAGCCTACCATTACAGGCTGGCAGATATAAAAGCGTCAGGGGTACCGTTCGAGTATGTGCTGCATAACAACATCCCCACCGAAGAGCTCATCGGCATGGTAAATGACAGGGAAATTAAATTCACCATTGCCAACTCCAACATCGCCCTGCTCTGCCGGCGCTTTTTTCCGGACATACGGATCGGTACACCCATTCAGGAGCGTGAATCCCTGGCCTGGGCAGTGCGTAAAAACGATCATGAGATGCTCAAGCAGCTCAACAAATTTTTTCTTCATGCCAGCAGCACCGGCATCCTGAAACGAATCACGACCAAATATTATGGCAATATCGACGATTTTGACACCTATGAGCTGAAAAAATTCCATGACCGCATAAGCAGCCGGCTGCCCAAATATAAAGACGTAATCAAGACGGAATCAGCCAAACACGGATTTGACTGGCGCCTGATCGCGGCCATTGTATACCAGGAATCCCACTTTGACCCGAATGCAAAAAGTTACACCAATGTTTACGGATTGATGCAGGTCACCGAAATAACCGCAAGGGAAATGGGCATCAAAAACCGAAAGGATCCCCAGCAAAGCATTCGCGCCGGCATAAAATACCTGGCATTGATGTACAAACGGTTTGATTTCATAAAAGATGAGTCCCAGCGGTTGTTGTTTGCCCTGGCAAGTTACAATGTCGGATATGGGCACGTCAAAGACGCCATAAGCCTGGCAAAGCAAAAGGGATACGACCCCTATACCTGGAAAGGGATCAAGGCGACACTTCCTTTATTGGCCCAGGAAAAATACTATAACCAAACAAAATACGGATATGCCCGGGGCTGGGAACCGGTTCAATATGTGGAGCGTATCCGGACATATTTCGATATTCTCAGACAAAAAAAAGCGGCCATGGCCGGATAAAAAAGCTGTGGCCGGCTTTTAATACATATCAATCTGCAGTGCGTTAAAAAAAATTCATCTAGGTGCATTGCAGATACATACCAAATTTAAACGATTTATAACGAAAAATGAGACCATGAATGACCAGAAAAATTCTAATTAACGCAATGAATCCGGAAGAAAACCGTATCGCCATGGTTTTTGACAACAAACTGGATCAATTTCACATCGAAACAGCCGCAAAGGCAGCAACCAAAGGTAATATATATAAGGGCGTCGTCACCCGGGTGGAACCCAGCCTGCAGGCCGTGTTCGTGGATTACGGCGCCGAAAAAAACGGATTTCTGCAAAAAAATGAAATACACCCGGATTATTTTCAGGAAGTTGAAAAAAATGAAAGATCCCTGTTCAATTTAATCAAAAAAGGCCAGGAGATGATTGTCCAGGTTACCAAAGACCCGATCAATCTCAAAGGTGCCATGCTCACGACCTATATCTCCCTTCCCGGGCGTTTCGGCGTACTGATGCCGGGAAATAACACCCGGGGCGTTTCCCGTAAAATTGTCGAGGAGGACGAACGAAAGCGCCTGGCCGGGATTCTCAAGGGTATGAAAATTACCGAGGGCTTCGGCATGATTGTCAGAACCGCAGGCAAGGGCGCCACCAAAACCTTGCTGACATCAGATCTTCGGTATTTGATGCGCGTATGGAAAAACATCGACAAACTGGCCATGGAAAACCGGTCCCCCTGCCTTCTTTATAAGGAACAAAGCCTGGCCGTACGTTCCCTAAGGGATTATTTCACCACAGATATCAAAGAGATCCTCATTGATAATCCGGACACCTACAAAGAAGTCCTGGACTTTATCGGAATGATTGCCCCCAAACAGAAAAAACTTGTCCGGCTGTTCAAAAGTGAAAAACCCATTTTTACAAA
>JAKSBO010000500.1 GCA_022361095.1 Desulfobacterales bacterium
CAGTTCTTCGGGGATCAGGGTATTGTTCAGTTTGATATGGCTGACGCTTCGGGGATGAATCAGCTTGAACAGTTCCCGGTAGCAGTATTTAAAGCAGACCATAATCCTGGCGCATTTCATGCCGCCGCCTGTGGAGCCGGCGCTGGCGCCCATGAACATGCCAAAGAATAAAAGCACCTGGGACAATCCCGGGAATAACTCATAATCAGCCGTGGCATAACCGGTGGTGGTGACAATGGAAACCACCTGGAATATCGCAAACCTGAAGGCGTTGGAAACGCTGTCATACAAAGATCCCCAGGTGTTTATGGTGACGATCAGGGTGCCCGCAAGCACCGCGCCAAGGAAAAACCGGCATTCAGCGTCTTTCCAGAATGCAAGGCCATTACCCCGCAATATCTGGTAGTGCAGGGAGAAGTTGATACCGGCCAGCAGCATAAAAAAAGTAATTATATAATCAAAATAGGCGGAATCATAGTGGGCGATAGACAGGTTTTTGGGTGAAAAACCGCCGGTGGGCAGTGTGGTCAGGGCGTGACAGACCGATTCAAATAAGTTCATTCCGCCAAAATAGAGGAAAAGGATGAGCAGAAACGTCATGCCTGCATACACGATCCAGAGGATTTTGGCTGAATCTGATAATCTTGGGGTCAGTTTGTCAGGTACCGGACTGGGCACTTCGGCTTTATAAAGTTGAATGCCGCCCACCCCTAAAAACGGCAGAATAGCCAGGGAGAGCACGATGATGCCCATGCCGCCCAGCCACTGGATCAGGCTTCGCCAGAACAAAAGGCTGGGTGCCGCCCCTTCGATGTTGGTCATTACCGAGGAGCCTGTGGTGGTGAATCCGGACACGGATTCAAAAAAAGCATCTGTGAAGTTGGAAAAATCCGGGGCCAGGAAAAAGGGCAGGGCTCCGAAAAGCCCGACACCAAACCAGCCTAAGGCCACAACGGCAATACCTTCCCTTTGGTTTATATAGTCATGGTTTCCGGCCTTTTTTGAAACGAAAATCATTATCGCACCCATGATTGTGGTCACGGCCATGGCTGCCAGGTGGCCTTGATGGGCCCCGTCTTTGAAAACGAGGCTGCAGCCCAACGGCAGTGCCATGGACAGGCCCAGGACGAAAAGAAGGACACCGATGATCCGTATGATAAAAGGCCAGCGCATCAGAAAAACCCTAATTTTACGGTGAGCATTTTTTCCAGTTTTTTCACTGCCGCCTGGATCGCAAATAAAATGATCCGGTCCCCGGCCTGGACCTGGTTGTCACCCATGGGGATAATGATGTCGTCCTGGCGGATGATACAGACAAGCAGGGTTCCCTTGGGAAAAGAGATCTCTTTGATGGGGCCTTTGGTGATGGGCGAGGATGCCAGTGCAACCGCTTCAATAAATTCTCCTTGTTCACCAAAAATGGAGATATCCGAAATTACATTGCCCTGGCGTATATCCTGCAGGATTGAAGAGACCGCCGAAACCCTTGGGCTGACAACCTTTTCAATACCGATGGTGGACAATAACGGATAGTAGCTCGCCTTGCTGATGCGGGTGATGGTGTTGTCAACCCCCATATTTTTTGCCAAAAGGGATACAAGGATGTTGGTTTCATCGTCATTGGTTACCGAGACCACAGCATCCATTTGGCTGATATTCTCTTCCATGAACAGTTTCTGGTCTCCACCGTCACCGTGAAGCACTACGGTTTTTCCCATTTGCATGGACAGGTCATTACACCTGTCTATATCAGATTCGATGATTTTGACCTGAATATCATCTTTTTCAAGGGAGCGGCTTAGTTTGGCGCCAATCCGGCCGCCGCCTACGATAAGTACCTTTTTAACCGGTTTGACCGTTATTCCTAAAAGGTCGAGGGTTTTTTCAAGCTTTTGGGTATCACATACAAAATAGATCAAATCCCCTGCCATGGTTCTGTCTTTGCCCCTTGGCACAATGACCTTGTTGTCCCGGATGATGGCGGCGATCAATAGCCTCTCCTGGCCGAAAACATGGTGGAAATCAGCCAGTTCCATCCCGGCGATGGGAGAGGTTTTCGACAGCCGCATACCCACATATCGTACCTGGCCGTCAACAAACTCCCCCTTGTCCACAGCGCCTGGAATGGTCATCAGTTTTCTAATGGTTTTGACAACTTCCGCTTCGGGGTTGATGATGTTGTTAATGTGTGGGGGCTCATTTTTTAAATTGGCATGAAATGGGATAAATCCTTCATTGCGCAGGCGGATCAGTTTTCTGGTCATCGGCGAAATCTGGTTGGCAATCAGACAGGAAACAATATTGATTTCATCACTGTCTGTGACAGCCAGAAGAATATCCGCGTCAACAATTCCGGCCTCGCGCAGGGTGTCGGGATTGCTGCCCGACCCTGTTACAACCTTGACATCCAGGTCTTCAGCAATTTTCCTGGTGGCATGTGCATTCACATCAACCACTACGACATTCTTGCTCTCAAGCGCCAAGCGGCCGGCAATGTTATACCCCACGCCCCCGGCACCGATTATCACAATTTTCAAATGAAAACTCCTGGTTCAGTTACGAATATGAAAAGGCTTATCATTGGCGCGTTTTACTATATTTGACAGGCTGCTGTCAATATGACCGGTGCCGGCAACAGCAAAGCCCCAATTCATCGTGGAAGATAAACCGGGGCTCTTTAATTGGTTTTTATGGTTTAGGATAGATTGCTATACCGTTGTAATGGGCATC
>JAKSBO010001143.1 GCA_022361095.1 Desulfobacterales bacterium
ACTTCTGGCATGGCCCTTAAGGGTGTTGATGCTGATGCCCTCTTGGGCGGCAATGTCCAAATTTTTATACCCCAGGCACATGAACCGGTATATCTCTTTCTCTTTTGGGGTTAAAAGGTCTTGGACATGTTGGTCAAGAATCACACTCTTAAGAGCGGTGCGAACAGACCGGGATGAGGCGATTTCCCGAAGGCCGGCCCTGTAGCGGCGAAAAATAAAGGGCACCATGCAAAACCCTGCCAAAGGCCCCAGAATACCAAGGCCGTATTGAGGTCCCACAAAAGCGTTCACCATCAGTGCTGCCGGACCGGCAGCCAGGCAGCGCCCCAGGACCAGGGCGGGCCTGCCGTACATATAGCCTGTTTCCACAGCCAGGGTCCATGTCCCTGCACAAAGAACGGTCCATCCTGCAGCCGCGGCCACCCGGCAAAAAAGCATCCCCCATGCCGGACCCAAATCTTTTAAAAGCAAGCCTGCACACACCCCTGCCAGTCCAAAATTCAGCACCACATCCACAGGGGGCCTTTTCACCATCCCCCTCACCAGGACGGCAAGAAGCAGGCACACCACCATACCCGTACCTGACATTCCCTCTCCTTTGGGAGGGACAATGGAAAGGCAGACACAAAAGACAAAGGCGGGCAGCAAAAAAGAGATGCAGGGATCAGGACTGATCCCGAAAACAGGCCGTTTTAAAGGGGTTTTCAACCTTAAAACAGAGGCAGAGGCCGCTCCGGGCAGAATAAGCACAAAGGGTTTGGTCCCCCAATGGGATGAAAAAAGATCAAGGCCTTCCAAACAATAGAACAAAAAAATCCCTGTGCACACCGTTGTTGTGACCGCTCTGAACATCTCCGCCACAGGCACGGTATCAGCAAGATAACGGCCCCATCCTGTAAGGGCAAAACCCGAAGCTGCCATGGCAGCCGCAGTCAAGGCCAAAGGTGTTAAGCGGGATGCCGGAGAAAAGGCGGCACCAAGGATGACCACCCACAGAAACCCGCTGCCCCAAATAACAAGACTTCTTCCGGCCCAAACCAGGGGGTGTGTCCACCAGGCCAAAAGAATCAGGCATGGAAGCAAAAGAAAAAGGGCGGCCCACCCGGAACCCGGGCTTTTTAAGGCAACAAGCCCGGGCAAGATCCCCTGAACGGTATCTCCGTACAACAAAGATCCCCACCAGGCAACGCTTAGGCTTCCTGAAAACCAGAGGCGATATACCGCCTCTTTTTCCACATAATCGCGATTAAGGCCCATTAGATTCAAAACAACCCGGCAATGCCGTATTGATAGGAATGATCAGTGCCCGGTATCTGACCGTGGCACCCAAGAGTCGGCACCCCATTCATTCGGCATTTTTCAGTCATCACGCCCTGGTAATTTGCCCCGGCCTTCCGGTCATTCAAAATGGTTGTGAGCCGGTTGATCCCGGTGGCCCTGGGGGTCCTGCATCCAGCCGGACCCGGGTTCCCCGGAAGCCCGGTCCTGACTGCCGGGCCAGACCCCGGGGGCATTGGGAAATTTTCCTGTAAATTTGTATTTTATAAAGACAAAAAGAGCGGCAATGGCGAACAGAGACAGAAACAATCCCAGCCCCAAAAGGGTATCTGCCAAGCCTGGCATCAGAAATCTTCCCATTTCTGGGTTTTTTCGTTCCAGATTTTTAGATCCCCTTTATCGCTGATCACTGCATCCCCTTTAATCCGGTGATCCTTCACTGCCTTGGCACCGGCCTTTGCGGTTTTCCCGGCCGCATCCCCAACGGTTTCGGCCCCGGGTGCGGGCAGCAGTTTATCCACCAGTTTGCCGATGCCCTGGGTCAGTTTATCCATGATACCTGCGGCCTTTTCCCCTTTTGCGATACTGGGGGCTATTTCTTTAAGGCCCTCTTCCTTTTTGGATTTACCTGATGTGTCCCCGGCATATGCGGCAGGCAGAAATCCCATGATAAGCATAAGGGAGATGACAGCCAGAATTTGATGAACCGGTCTCTTCATACGCGCCTCCAAAAATGTAACGATTGTTGGTGATACCCTAGTTGCCGTTGCGCCCGTCCGTCTGTTCAAGCTCTTTGGCCAGCCGGGACATATCCTTGCCGAGCATACCCGGCCGGGGAATGGTGGGGTCGGCGCCATGGACCACTGGTGATA
>JAKSBO010000283.1 GCA_022361095.1 Desulfobacterales bacterium
ATCCCCGAACTTTCAAGCTGGAACACCCCGGTGGTATCGGAATTCTGTAAAAGTTCAAAGGTTTTTGGGTCTGAATAATCCAGGTGCAAAAGATCCGGCGGCGTATCACCCTGTTTTTCAATCAGGGCGATACAGTTTTTAATAACGGTGAGGTTGCGCAGCCCAAGAAAATCAAATTTAACCAACCCCTGTTTTTCAGTGAAATTCATGTCAAACTGGGTAATGGTTTCACCGTCTTTGCCTTTGAACAACGGCAGATATTCACACAGGGGCTTGTCGGAAACCACCACCCCTGCGGCATGGGTGGATGCGTGCCGGGGCAGCCCTTCAAGGAGCATGGCAACCTCAAGCATCTGGGTTTTAACTTCTGTTTCCCCGCATTTATCCTTTATGGCCGGCACCTCTTCCAATGCTTTATTCAAATTTTTGGCATTGTCAGGGATCATTTTGGCCACTTCATCCACTTCGGACAGGGGAACACCCAGGGCTCTTCCCACATCCCGGATCACGGCCTTGGCTTTGAGTTTCCCAAATGTGATGATCTGGCACACATAATCGGGGCCCCCGTAGCGTTCAACCGTATAATCATAGACATGTTCGCGGCCTTCGATGCAAAAATCCACGTCAATATCAGGCATGGAGATACGGGCCGGGTTTAAAAACCGTTCAAAAATCAGCCCGTGTTCAATGGGGTCAAGGGCTGTGATTCCCATGGCATAGGCCACCATGGAGCCGGCAGCGGACCCCCTGCCCGGCCCCACAGGGACCCCTATTTTCCGCGCATGGCCGATAAAATCAGCCACAATGAGAAAATAGCCGGGAAACCCCATTTCCAGGATAATGTCAATTTCGTACTTGATCCGGTCCCGGTAAACCTGTTCATCAATGTCCGGACGCTTTGACTTAATTTTGGCAAGGCGCTCTTCAAAGCCTTCCATGGCAAGTTTTTCAAACAGTTCGTCCTCGGACAGCCCGTCGCCAAGATCATATCGCGGAAAATGATAGGTTTTCTTGCCGAAATCCACGTCACACATATCTGCGATCAGTTTTGTATTGGCAATGGCATCGGGAAAATGGCCCAGGGAATCGGCCATTTCCTTTTGTGATTTGAAATAGAGCTGGTCCGAATCGAATTTGAACCGATCCGCATTATCAAAGGTATCTCCGGTCTGGATGCACAAAAGGATTTCATGGGCTCTGGCATCGCCGTTGGAGAGATAATGACAGTCATTGGTGGCCACCATGGGAATGGAGAGCCGCTTGCTTATATCCAGCAGCCCCTCATTCACACGGTGCTGGATCTGCATACCGTTTTCCTGGACTTCAAGGAAAAAATTTCCTTCGCCCAGGGTATCAAGATAAAACCGCGCCAGGTCATCCGCTTTTGCCTGGTCCCCTGCCAGAATGGCCTGGGGAATATCTCCCTTCAGACAGGCCGAGAGCCCCACAAGGCCTTTGGCATGTTCCGCAAAAAGTTCCTTGTCGATTCTGGGTTTAAAATAAAACCCCTTGAGCTGGGCCACGGAGACCATCTTGCAAAGATTGGTGTACCCCTCCCTGTCCTTGGCCAAAAGCACCAGATGACTCATTCCTTTTCGATCAAGCTGGGTCCGGTCATTCAAGGTTCTGGGCGCCACATAGACTTCGCAGCCCAATATGGGCTTAATGCCCGCCTTTTGCGCTTTTTCATAAAACTCGGCCACACCGAACATGGTGCCGTGGTCTGTAATGGAGACGGCATCCATGCCGTATTCCTTACATCGTGCCATCAGGTCGTTTAAACGGATGGCCCCGTCAAGCAAAGAGTACTCGGAGTGAAGATGCAGGTGATAAAAGGGTATATCCTGATTATCAGTCATGGGAATTAATTGCTTTCCACTCTGTAGTTGGGTGCTTCCTTGGTAATGGCAACGTCATGGACATGGCTTTCCCTTAAACCCGCCGCAGTGATCTTGACAAATTTGGCTTTTTGGTGGAGCTCTTCAATGGTCGCTGCGCCAAGATATCCCATACCGGCCTTAAGTCCGCCGATCATCTGGACAATATTCTCCCGGACGGTTCCCCGGTAGGGAATCCGGCCCACAATGCCTTCGGGGACCAGCTCTTCATCTTCACCGGTATCTTTTTGATAATATCTGTCGGAACTGCCCTTTTTCATGGCTTCCACAGATCCCATGCCGCGGTAGGCTTTATATGAGCGTCCCTGGTAAATGACGATTTCGCCGGGGCTCTCTTTGGTGCCGGCCAGCATACTGCCCAACATAACGGAATGGGCTCCGGCACCCAGGGCTTTTGAAACATCTCCGGAATATTTGATTCCGCCGTCGGCAATCAGGGGCACGCCGGTTTTCTTTGAGATCTCGGCACAGTTCATCACGGCAGTAAGCTGGGGCACGCCGACACCGGCAACAATACGGGTGGTGCATATGGAGCCGGGACCAATACCGATTTTAACGGCATCGACACCTGCATCAATCAATGCCTTTGCACCGGCCTCCATGGCCACATTGCCGGCAATAAGCTGGCAGTCGGGAAACGCAGCCTTGATACGCTGAACAGCAGTGACCACATTTTTGGAATGCCCGTGGGACGTATCAATAACCAGGGCATCGGCCCCGGCATTAAGAAGCGCTTCCACACGTTCCATCATG
>JAKSBO010000080.1 GCA_022361095.1 Desulfobacterales bacterium
CGGAATCTGTGCGTACTATCTCCATGGGTTATCTCATCCACGATATGGGCAAAATAATGATCCCGGATTCCCTGTTAAACAAAAAAAGCGAATTAAACCGTAATGAACTCAGGCAAATACAAAAACATGCCGGGGTGTACGGAACGCTTTTTTTAAAAATGAACGAGATGTTCAACGTCTATTTGGAAAACATTATTAAATACCACCACGCAGCTATCTATCCTAACGAAAAAAATGCTTATCCCGTTTATCAATCCACCTCAGCCCTGCCGCCCTACGTTAAAATATGTAAATTAGCGGACATATACAGTGCCATGACGTTGAAGAGAAGCTACGGCGAAGCGATGAACCCAACCAAGGTGGTCAATACGATTTTCAGGAACTATTCAGGGCGCGATCCTATGTTGCAGTTGATTCTCTATGCCTTTGTCAAAGAGCTCGGTACCTGTCCCGAAGGAAGCATCTTAACCTTGCAAAACGGCCAGTGCGTTTACGTGATAAACAGCCGAGGCCCTGAGGTTATCATATTTACCGATCAAGCCGGAGATACGATTGAAAAACCGGAACAAGTCATTAATCTTTCCAGCCCGGACAGCAAGAGTCAAAATCTGATTATTGACAATCAGTATCTTCCTAAAACGCCGGTGGAAATGTTTAACCGGCTTCCCGGATATCTTAGAAATTTTCATTCGGAATAACAGCCTTTGGCTGACCATTTCATCCTCCCGCCACCTGATCAGACATGTTGTTGCCATAAACCGCCCCGGTTCCTTTCAAACGGACAAAAGGGGCAATCATGACGCAGCGGATAGTTTCACAGCCAAAGGCCAATCCCAGGCCTTTACAATATAAGGCTGAACAAAATTGTTGCGTCTTTTCTTTTATTCCCGATCCGGGCAAAAACATTCCCGATCCGGGTAGAAGCTGCCATCAAGACATGTTAGGTAATTCTAACTCAAACAAAGCATAAAGGAACGACCGTACCTGAAATGAAAATGGGGCATGCTCATCCCGGCATCATGCACATCGGTCACCCTGTTCCAGGTACTGTGTATCGGGGAAAGGCCTGGTCCTGCAATCCCCAAATCAGCCATGGGCTTTTACGCAGGTTCCGGGGCTTCCGGCAACTCCACGGCCACAAAAAAACGGCGGGTCTTTCTGTTGGTTTATCCGGTGGGAAGCACGCTGTTGGCAGGCTCTCTGAAATACCTGGCCGCCGTGACGGCGGCTTTTGCCTTTGCATGCCCGGCGCGTGGACGTTGGCTTATTTTCAAATCGCGGGCAAAGAAAAGGATGGGCCACAGGGGAGATGTTTATTGATTCCATTTTGAACCATGCAAGGATAAAAAATGAATACATTGTTAAAATTGCAAACCTATATGGGCGGCAGAAAAGCGTTGCTGCCCGGCGCGTTGGCCTTATCGGCAATCAGTTCTCTAATGGGCATGCTGCCGTTTATTTTCATCTGGTTGATTGCCGGGGAACTGTTTAAATCCCAGGCAGACTCTTCGCCGGAGCTGATCAATACCTATGCCTGGTACGCCATGGGAACGGCCATCGGTGGTGTTTGCCTATATTTTCTGGCGCTCATGTTGTCACACCTTGCGGCATTCCGGGCAGAGACCAACATGCGCAGGCAGGCCATGCAAAAAATAGTGACACTGCCGCTTGGTTTTTTCGATACCAACACCAGTGGGCGTATCCGGAAAATCATCGATGACAATGCCGGTGTGACCCACACATTTTTAGCTCACCAGATGCCGGACCTGGCGGGCAGCATCATGATGCCCATCGCATCATTGGCATTAATCTTCGTTTTTGACGTCTGGCTGGGCCTCGCCTGTCTTTTCCCTATCATCACGGCCCTGGTAATCATGAGCTCAATGATGGGAAAACGGGGGCGTCATTTTCTCAAGAGATACATGGACGCTTTAGAGGAGATGAATACGGAAGCGGTTGAATATGTACGCGGC
>JAKSBO010000515.1 GCA_022361095.1 Desulfobacterales bacterium
CCTGGATACCTTCGGCATCGGTGGCGCACAGGGAGACCGAATAGACACCGGCATTGGTGTAGGTATATACCGGATCGGCATCCCCAGAGGCATCTCCGTTTCCGAATGTCCATGCATAGGTGTAAGGTTCGGTACCGCCGCTCACGTAGGCGGTGAACCCGACCTCGGCATCATGGGTGGTCACGGTATCGGGAGAGGCCGTAAAATTCACACTGAATCCGGTGGAAACTTTGCGCACCACCCGGACATTGTCCACACCGATACGCGCCCCATCCCCGCTGCCGGTGCCGGTGGAGGTATAACGAAACGCCACATAGACAATGCCTGAGTAATCGCACAGATCAACGGAGACCTCTTTCCAGTCGTCATAGTATTCGGCGTCAAATTCAACCGTAACCGCATCCCAGGTAAAGGCGTCATCTGCGGGATCACTTTCACCGTCATAATCGGTGGAGATCATTACCTGCAGAGCCGGGCCGCCGTATTTATGGTAATGGTCAAAAACCAGGTCTGAACATTCAGAAGGAGCCAGCAGCACGGCAGGTGAAATCAACCAGTCATCACTGGCCGTATCTGCACCGTATCCGTTGGCCACCGCGCCTTGTTGGCCTGCCTGCTCTTGAAGTATCCAGTCGGCATCGCTGGCCGCACTGAATACCGTAAAGCTTGAGGCGGAGATCAGGTCCTGGTCAAAATCTTCGGACAGGTAAGAGACCTGATTGGCCCGGAACTCAAAATTGTCGATTTCCCATACACGGCCGTCACCTGATCCCGTTCCCGTGGAGAGGTATCTGAAGGCCACCCGTGCAGCAGCGGGCTGGATTACGATGTCATCCACCCCGATGCGGGCCCCGTCTCCGGAACCTGTGCCGGTGGAGGTGTAACGGAAGGCCACGTAAGCGGTGGCATCCCCATCAAAGGTGTGGGTCAAAGAGACATATTTCCATGCGTCGTAAATATCATCATGGGAAACGGCGGTGCTGGTCCAGGTGTAATCATTGGGATTACCGCTGCCTGGGTAATCGGTGGAGACCATCACCTCAAGTTCCGGACCGCCGTATTTCCGGTACAGGCTGAAGCTGATCTCAATTTCAGCCTTTGCGCCCACAGACAATGCCGGAGAGATCAGCCAGTCATCGCCGGCCTCATCCGCACCAAATCCGTTGGCCACGGCCCCAATTTTATCGGCGCGTTCTTCAATCACCCAGTCGGCATTGCTTGCCGCACTGTAAACTGTGAAATTGCCGAATTCACCGTCATCAAAATTTTCAGCGGCCAGATCAAAGCTGAGTTGCCCGGTGGTTTCAAAGGTGTAGCTGCCCGTGGACGGCATGGCGGCCCCCATCCCAAGCCAGTGGGCGTCACCGGGATCCGTGTGTAGGTCAGGGTCGTAGTTGTCGGAGACCAGCACCTGGATTTCAGGGCCGCCGTAGTTGTATGCCAGGTCAGCAGTCACGTATTCATCTTCATAGGCATACAGGTTTAAAACCGGTGAAATGAGCCAGTCATCACTGGCCTCATCTGCCCCGTACCCGTTCATTTTGGCCACCATGCCGTCATCCCCCATGTCGTAGAAGGACCAGGAAACGTCGGAGGAGACATCCACAGTGGTGAACCGGCCAAAAGATCCGGTATCAAAAGTTTCCGAATAAACCAGCGGGGTGGATGCGCTTTGCGTGGTTACCGTTAATGTGTTGCTGAACCCGGAGAGGCCGGCCGAATTATATGCACGAATCTTATAAGAATATTCAGTGCCTTCGGAGAGCATGGTATCTTCATAAGTCCCGGTATCCGCTGCCAGAGCGGCTTCGAGAATTCCCCAGGCACCGTCTGATCCGGCCTTGCGCCACAGCTCAAAGCCCACTTCATCATCGGCATTATCCAACCAGCCAAGATTCACGGTGGCGGTGCCAAGCCCGGTGTCGGCAAGGGTAGCGGGTGCCAGGGGTGCCGTACCCCCGGCATTGGATGTGACGCCGTAAAGCACCATGTCAAAGCTGACGTCGGAACTGGCGGCGCTTGCCTGGTGTACTTCCACGGCAATGGTGTTGGAACCGTCGGTTAAAAGGGAGGCATCCAGGTTGTAGGCATAATATTTGGTTTCATCCCCGGCATCATTGGCCTTGGTGGTATAGGTGATATCCCCGTCGGGCATTGAAGATCTCACAGCTTCGGTGCCGTTGATATAAACCACAGCACCGTCGTCCCGCAAAAGCATCAGCTTGAGCTGAATGAGTTTGGACGCATCCTCCACGGTAACGGATTTACGAAAATAGGTGGTGATATATTTATCATCTTTATCCGGGCCATAGCCGACCACGGTGGTTTCATCGCCGTCACCATACCCCAGTTGCCCTGCACCCTCAGACCATGCGGAATCATCAAATGAGGGATCAACCCAGTTCGAGCCCTGGTCCGACCCGTCATCCAGGTATTTCCAGGTATCGCCGGTACCCACATAAATGTTGTTATCCACCAGTGCCCCTGCAAACAGGGTTTCTCCTGCGCTCAGTGTCACCACTTTACCGGCCAGCGGATTCCAGAGGATCGTGTCAAGCCCGTCGGGCAGGGCAAATGCATCGGCATCCTGGGCATCCTGGGTCAGGGCCGCCACATCATCCATCTCATACCCCAGTGCCGGGTTGCCGTCGGCATCATACTGCCCGAATTTCACGGTACGGATGTATATGTTGGCGGGATCGGCCTGGATCAGCTTGAACTGCCAGAAGGAGTCCGAAGACAGGGTCCAGGGCTTGTCATCGTCATTGGGCCGGTGGGGGGCACCCCAGGAACCTTCTCCAATGAACATGGTGCCGCCGGCATCATCCCGGACAAAGCTTTCAAAGCTGCCGGCGTTGTCGGACGGGGCCAGGGGATAGGTATATTTAACCAGATGGGAATCACAGTCAATGACCAGGTCCATGCCGTTGTCGTACATGGTCCGGGCCCAGGCGCCGATTCTTCCCGTGCCTTCGGATTTACCGCTCTGGTGGGGCCGCATGGGCCGGTGGAACTGGCCGATTTTCCAGGTATAGCCGGAATTGGCCGCCAAATCGTTGGCAAACCAGTTGGCCTGGGCGTTCCACTTGGTATCGTCCTGGCCGGTAAACGCACCGTATCCCACACCCGGTTCAAGTTCGGTATTCAAAGAGTAGAGCCGCATCATGGTGCCGCCCACGCTTGCTGCATAGTAGGCATCGGCATTGGGCATGTTGAAGATCAGTTGAACGAATTCAGTCATATCATTTTCATGGTTGCCGTGGGCCGGGATCACGGGGTACATGCGGTTGTCCGGAGAGATGGTATACTGCCAGTCATCCAGCCACTCACGCATTTCATCGTTGGTACAGTCATCATGGTAATCCCCGCCAAAGGCCACGAACAAAGGCCGCAGCTTGGACACCAGGGTGTTGCCCCATTGCCGGGGCTCCTGGTGGGTCCTTGAATCCCCGCCGGATATAAAGGTAACGGGTTTGGGTGTGTCCGGCGCGGTTTTAAACCAGTAAATGGTATTGTCGCCCCGGGAATCATAGGTCCTGAAATAATAGACCGTATCCGCCTGCAGGCCTGTAAGGTCGCAGAAGTAGCTGACCAGGGGGCCGCCCTCTGCACTTGCGGTGTTGTCATAGGTCCGGGTGATGTCCACAACCTGGGTTGTGTAGGTGGTCAACTCCGGGTCGGTACCATATTTAACGCCAAAGGCATCGCCCGATGTCTGGCACCACCCGATGGTCATGGTCGTGGCCGGATCAGATGTCCAGGAAAGCCTGTACTTGTCACTGGCGGCAAAGGAGCCTTGGGTGATCCCAAGCACCGCAAGCCCCAGCAGCAGGCCTAAAACCAATCTTAACTTCATTTTCTTTTCCCCTTTTGTAAAATTACGTTTTCTTTAAATGTAATCAAACGCACTGCTTCCTATCCGGAAACACAAAATAGCGTGAAAACAATAGAGGGGAATTAGGTAAATATTAAAATTACACCCCGGATATTATGAGACGGTTAACATACTGCTCATTAAATAGTGTCCGACCGAAAATCCCGGGTTTGGTTAGTTTTTTGTTTAAACCCGTATTTCTCATCAAACCCGAATGTTTCTGTGATCTTCTCAGTCGTCAAACTGAAAAGACCGACCTGTAAAACTTAACCTAAGATACCCGAGGATATAGCATGCATTGGACCGTCTCCTGCGGCAGGCAAAAAATAATATACTTCGCAGCGCTTCTTATAGGGGCATTCGCGTCAACATTTTTGCCGGGGCCTAGGGCTGCAGTCCAGGAAGCCGGGAGTTTGAGCCCTGCCAAGGCGGAATTCAGGATCGGGGTGATCGGTATGGCCGGCGGTGCGGTTGAGGCCATGTCCGAAGCACGGGAGAGATTGAACGTAAATATACAAAAGGTTGAACCCGGTGCCTTTGCCGCAGACCCGCTGCCGGACCTGGCCGGCTTTGATCTGATTTTTGTCTCGTTTGCCGCAGGTGATTATAAGGATAACTATAAGCGTGCTGTTGTGGCCGCTAAAAAGAAAACCCCCGGCTTAAAGATATTTTGTGTGGGCCCGCCCCATCTGTACCAGAACTGGGCGGACTGGATCGGTCCTGAAAATGTCATCCTCGATAAAAAAATGGCGGCCTATTACGGACTCTCCCGGCAATCCATGGGCGACATGGTCCAGTTCGCACTGGTGAACTATTTTGGCAGAAAGGCCACAGTGCCAAAACCGGGCCAGGGAAAACCGGTGCGTATTTACCACCCGGAATACGGGCAGCCGGCGTCGGTTAAACAGTTTTTTGAACAGGCCGCCCAGGCGGGCTGGGACATTGAAGCCACCCCGCGTGTGGTGATCGGCTCCTGGCGGCACCATGTGCTCTTCCACCAGCCCCAGGTGATCCGGGCATTAACGGACGGATTGAAAACCCAAGGGATTTTATCGGTGTGCCTGGTGGCCGATGATCCCAAATTTCGGCAGCACTTGATCGAGTTTAAGCCGGATCTGGTGATCATGACCTCCCATACCCGGGAATCGGCGGATTTCTGGAAAACCCTGAATGTGCCCAGGATCCATGCCCTGTGGTTCACCGAAGCGTCCATTGCCCAATGGGAGATCAACAACCGTCCCGGCATGAGCGTGGGCCGCCAGGTGCACCAGATCACATCGGCTGAACTCAAAGGCGCCACAGAGTGCCTCACTTCCGGGGGCACAAAATCAGGGCATGACAGCGGCGAACAGATTGTTCCCATTCCCGATCGCATTCAACGCATCTGCGGCCGGGCCAAAAACTGGATCGACCTTGAAAAAATGCCCAATGACCGGAAAAAAATCGCCCTGGTCACCTATGACCGGGTAGCGGACAAACTCAGCCTGATGAGCGGTCCCCACCATTGCCTTAACGCGCCCAAAAGCATGATGCTACTGCTCGAACGCCTCAAAGCCGAAGGGTACACCACCGCCAACCTGCCCGCCGATGAAACCGAACTGCTGGACCGGCTGATCGACCATGGGCGCCAGATGGGCACCTGGGAGCCGGCCGTCCTGGATGCCCTGGCCCAAAGCGGCAAAGCGGTGCTGATCCCCTTGGAAACCTACAAAAAATGGTTTGAAACCAAGGTGCCGGAATGGCGCCGGCAGGAGGTGGTCAAACATTGGGGGTCCCCGCCGGGCAACCTTATGATGTGGGCGTACAGCGGCCGGAAATACCTGGTCATTCCCCGGCTGGACCTCGGCAACCTGGTGCTGCTCACCCAGCCCCCCAAGGGCGAGGCATTGACCGCCACCACAAAAAAAGAGATGGAAGAGACCATTTTACCGCCCACCCACCACTATCTTGCCACCTATTTCTGGCTCCAGGAGGAATTTAAAGCCGATGCCGTGGTCCATTTCGGCTCGCACGGCACAGAGTGGCTCTTTCCGGGAAAGACGGCGTTTATGTCAAAAGCGGACTGGAGCGATATCCTTTTGGCAAACATGCCCAATATCAACCCGTGGCTCTCCAGCAACATTGCCGAACATACCCCCTGCAAGCGGAGGGCGTATGCCGTTACCCCGGACTTCATGCCCCCGCCCCTGATGGACGCGGATCTGCCCGAAAACCTGTTGAATATGGAATCCGCCATCACAAAATACCTGGCCCTGGATGAGGGGGCCCTGAAAGCCAAATTTGCCGACACCATCACCGAACAGGTGAAATCGAGTAACCTGGATGTGGAATGGATTATCTCTTCCGGGGAGAAGGATCTCTCCGTACGCCTGGAAAAACTGCGTTCCATGGCCGGATTCACCCTCAATGAAGCCCAGATCAAACGGATCAGTGTTTACCTGCATGACCTGAAAAACCAGCAGATTCCTTCGGCCATGCACACATTGGGCAAGGGGCCGGACGATAAACTGCTGATCCCCTATATTGTCCAGTGCGCAGGGAAACGCTTTACCAGGGCCCTGGCAGGGTTGGCACCGGACAATGCATCGGCTGCCGGAAATGGGGATGCCCCGAACAACCCAATGCGCGGCAAAGCCGTTGAAGTCCTGGATCTGATTCTGCACAGCGGGTTTTCCAACATGGAGGCCGTTAAAGGTGCAGGGCTGACAGTGGCGGACAAAAAGCTGCCTGAACCGGTGCACGAAGGGCTTGAACTTGCCCGGCGGCTGTACAAGGAGATGAGTGATCCCAAAATGGAGATGGAGAGCATCATCAATGCCCTGGACGGCAAATTCATTGTCCCGGGGTCTTCGGGCAGTCCCGAGCGGAACCCGGGTGTGATCCCCACCGGCAGAAACATGGTGGTGCTCAATCCCGCCGAACTGCCCACCCGGGCCTCCTGGAAACTTGGCACCCAATTGATGAAAACCTATCTGGCCAACGAATTAAAGGCAAAGGGGCGTTACCCGGAAAAAGTCGCCTTTTCCCTGGTGCCCTATGCCACCTACAGTGATTACGGGATCACGGAGTGCCAGATTTTGTACCTCATGGGGGTACGTCCTGTGTGGGATACAAAGAACCGGGTGCGGGATGTGGCATTAATTCCTGCAAAGGAATTGGGACGGCCCCGGATTGATGTTTTTTTGTCCGCCCGGAGCGTTTACAGAGAAGAGCTGCCCTCCCTGATGACATTCATGGACAAGGCGATCCGGCTGGCCGCCTCCCACAAGGAAGAGGACAATTATCTCTACCGGAACAGCCAGGCCATCCAGTCAGCGCTGATGGCATCGGGCCGGTCTGAAAAAACCGCCCAAGCCCTTTCTTTAGCACGTATGTTCGGCGCGGAAAAGGACGAAATCCAGGACAGCCACAACTGGTTCTTTTACCTGGCCGACCGCACCGGCGAATGGGACTCCCGAAAGGATCTTCTGGACGTATACCTCAAGTATTGCAAGCATGTGTACACCAAGGGCCACTGGGGTGAAAGTGCGCCCCAGGCCTTTGACCAGGCCATCCAGGGCACCGAATCCATTATCAGGAGCTGGTATGACAGCCGTGATTTTGCCCTGGGAAATAAATTTTCCTGGTGGGTGGAAGGGATGATCTCTTTGGCCGTCAAAGAATCAACCGGTAAAGAACCGGACTACCTGTACATGGATGTACGAAATCCGGATAACGCAAAGATTGTCCGGGCCGAAGATGCCGTAAAAATGGATCTTAACGCCCGCCTGCTCAATCCAAAGTGGATAAAATCCTTGATGAAAGAGGGGTATGCCGGGGCCACGGTGCTGGCCAAGGATACCGGCAACCTCATGGGCTGGGAGATCACCCGGGAGAATACCATCACCGGCCGGGACTGGCAAACGGTGACCGATGTCTATGTAAAAGACAGCTTTGATCTGGGACTTTTCCAGTGGTTTGACAAACATAACCCCCATGCATTCCAGGATATCACGGTGACCCTGCTGGAAACCGTGAGAAAGGGATATTGGCAGGCGGATGAAAAGACCCTGGCGCAGATTGTTCAGGCCTATGCCCGGTCTGTTGTGGATCACGGCACAGGCTCGGGCATCCGGGCAGGGGGCAATGAAAAACTTGAACAATTTGTAACCCGGCAACTGACAGCTCCGGGAAAGCCCGAACTCAATGCCCTGGCCGAACCCTTTAAAAGAAAGATCGCCCAAATGACCCTGCCCCCGGAACAGGCCCGGGGCGCGCAGCAGGTGCAGGGGAAAAAGATGGTGCATGAACAGATGGAAAAACCGGATAAGACCAAGCAAGAGAGTCACGCCGTTCATGATCAAATGATGCTGTACATCATTGCACTGGGCATACTGGCCATTATCCTGGCCGGGTTCATTGTTAAAGGGATAAGGAAAAAATAATGCCCGTGTTAATGGAGATACTGTTCCAGATCACCATGGTGCTCAAAATTCCTGTGGTGGTCTGCCTGTTATTGCTCTTTGCCGTTATCCTGTTTGAAACCGGCATGTTCCTGCACGAATGGGTCAATCGCAGGGCCGGGTCCGGGCAGTGGGAAGCATTTCAGGATGAATTGATCGCAAGACAGACCGATCCGGTGCGGATGCTGGAAACCCTGTCCGAAAACCGGCAGATCTGCCCGGAAACAGTGGCGGCCTTTTTGGAAAAGGCAGGCGAACACCCTGAAAATCCAGCCTACCTGGACAAGGTCTTTACGGATGTGGAGATGGAAGCGGCCCGCAGGTGCCGGCTGGTGCAGCTTGGGGTGCGCCTTGGCCCGGTACTGGGGCTGATGGGGACCTTAATTCCCATGGGGCCTGCCTTAATGAACATTTCAACGGGCAACCTTGAAACCATGGCCCAAAACCTGATTATGGCATTTTCCACCACCGTGATCGGACTTTTAACCGGCTCGGTCTGCCTGGTGATCCTGGTGGTGCGCCGGCACTGGTACAAGATGGATATTGCGTTTCTCGACAACCTGTTTCAGCAGATCTGCCCCGGGGGATAGCCATGGTGACACCGCATTATAGAACAAGACGGTCACGCCGTAAACGTGCATTGTCTCAAAGCGATGCCGATGATCCCATGTCCGGTGTGGCCAACCTGTTTGACGTGGCCATGGTATTTGCCGTGGCACTGATTTTAGGCATTTTCCATGTCCTGAACATTCCGGAACTGCTTATGGGGGCGGATGACGTCACCATCATAAAGAACCCGGGCAAAGCCAATATGGAGATCATCCAAAAAAATGGGAAAAAAATGGAAAAGTACACCATGACCCGGGAGGATGCCGGGGGCAACGGGCGGCGGTTAGGCGTGTGCTACAGGCTGGAAGGCGGCCAGATGGTCTATGTACCGGAACCCCCGGGGACAGCCGGAGCAAGCCATACCGATAATTAAGCTAAGGAAGAGAATAATGAATGGAAGATGGAACCTGATCCTTTTAATTTTTGTCTGGCAATGTTTCAGTATGAATGCCTGGGGACAAGACGCTGATAAAGTAGAAAACACTGAACTTGAGTCCATGACGATTATCGGGGCGCCTGCGGCCCCGGAAGCGGTGGAGGTTTCAAGCCGTTTTTATCTTCCGGAAAGCGTGGAAGCCGTCCAGACCCTGACCCGGGAAGATATCGAGGCCATTCAACCCCGGGATGTCACAGACCTGATCGAGTACTCCCTCGGCATGAACATGTGGAAACAAGGTGCCCGGATTCATACCTTTTCCTTCAGCCGCGGGGATGAGGTCAGCGTGATTCTGGACGGGGTCTACCTGACCTCAAACGAGGCGCGGCGCATGATTTCAGATATACCGGTGGAGATGATCGATTCCATTAAATTTGTGCGTGACGCATCGGTGATTACCATAGGGCCCTTAATGTCGTTCGGCTCTGCATCGGCAGGGTCCCCCAACCAAGGCTTCATCATCATTGAAACCCGGAAAAAAGGGCCGGACACCCAATACGGCACCCAGCTCCGGGCAAGCTACGCGTCCCATGACACGTTTAAAGCCTCGGGGGTCACCGGCCAGTCGTGGCAGGACGATAAATTCACCTTCAGCGCAGGATATCAGCGGACCCAGAGCCAGGGAAGAGACGGGTGGAATAACGGGTATACCGGGGATACCTTGCTTTTGAACGGCGGTTTTAACAGTGATGCACTTCTGGCAGGCGTCTCGCTTTATTACAACACGGCTGAAAGAGAGATCCAGCGCCACGAGAGCATCTATACCGGAGAGCTGAATGAAAATGCCTGGGAATACGATCCCATCGACACCCTGCTGATCTCCATCAATCTGACCCGGCCCTGGAATGAACACCATGCCACCTCGCTTACCTATGGCTGGAACAGAACCGAGTGCACGCGATATATGTATAAAACGACCATTGATAACAATACGGTAACCGGCGAAGATGCCGAAGACAGCTCCCGGGAGTGGAACCTGATCCACTCCATTGCCACAGACCGCAATACCTTTAAGATCGGCGCGCAGATGGTCCGTTGGTATTACCTTCTTGAGGGCTATACCTCCGCGCGTGAGGAAGAGATTTACGGGGCATATGTCACCGATGCCTATAAGCTCAAAGCGTGGTGGTCCATGGATGCGGCCCTGCGGGTGGATAAAAAGAAAATTATTCAGGGGGGAGATACATACCTGTCCAACGGAACACAGGTAAAGCTGTCCGACGGGGAGTGGACCGATGAGGCCTTTGTGGCTTCCCTGGGCAATGCCTGGCAGATCAATCCCAAATGGAAACTGACGGCGCGCTATTCGTTTAATTTAACACCGACGCCGGATGTGCTGACAACCGTTGATGATTCCGAACTGCCCGATGAACAGCGGCACCGCTGGGAAGTGGGAGTGGCAGCCGATTTCAACAAGGCCGTCCGGGTCTCGGCAACCCCGTTTTACTATAACATTAAAAACGCCAAGGTTTCGGCGGGAAAAATCAGCACGGATGCCAATGGTGCTCCCATCCTTGATCCGGTTACCGGAGATCCCACCGACGTGACGGTATATGATTCACAGAACCGGGAACTGTACGGTTTTGAATTGAGCATTAAGGGCCGCTTTTACAAGGAGATCCTGGGATATGAACTGGGATGGACACATTTCGTGGACACCGAAGAGGATGGGATCAATGGTACCGAGAATCCTGAAAACAAATTCAGCGGACGTCTTAACTGGCGGTATGGTGGCTGGCGCAGCGACCTGACGGTGCTTCACGTCGGGCCCTATTCAAGTTACGGATACACTGTGGGGGATTTCACCACGGTGAACTTAAGTGTCAGCCGGACGATGTTCAATGATGTCAAGGTTACCCTTTTTGGAAAAAATATCACGGATGATGAATACGCAACCAACAACAAAGGATTTCCCACGTTTGCCCAATGGGGCTGCCTGCGTGATGTCGGGGCCGCTTACGGTGTTGAAGTCAGCTATAGTTTTTAGGCCGGGGCTACTATTTGTTGGATGAAGTTGCAAGTAACACCCCGAAGCCAACAAATAACGACCCGCTTGTTCGATTAACGAGTTTGATTCTCCCGGGTTTTGAAATCCATCCTTTGGCACGATCGGCTAGGATCGAATAAGACAATAAAAATGAAAATGAGAAAAACATTAATTGAGTTGTCATTTAATTTTTCCTCTCCGGAGGCCGTTTCGGGGGTATACCAGAAGTGAAGTCAGGGAATTCCGGGGAATTTTTTTATTATGAGTTCCATCGGTATGAAGCGAATACCGTTATAACACTGCTCTTTTGCTTTAATTTTAAAGCCAAGCCGTTTATACGAAGGAACTGCGTTTAAAGACGAATTGACCGTTAGCTTGCCTGTATCGATTTTTTTGGCAGAAATTATAGAAAGCGCCTCGTTAAACAACGCTTTGCCATACCCTCTTTTTTGATATTCAGGTTTTACAAAAAACATGGAGATATGACAATATTCTTTAATTTCGATGATGCCGACAGCTTGTTGTTCCTGATAGGCAATTATAGTAAACGTATCGGCTTTTGATCTTTCGGCCAAACTACTTTTATTTGCATATTTATAAAATTCTTCAACCCCTTCTTGGGTATAATCTGAAGCAACACTTTCATCAAAAGCTTCTTTGACG
>JAKSBO010000516.1 GCA_022361095.1 Desulfobacterales bacterium
ATAATTGCGACAATATATCACTACACACATTTATGCAATAAATTTTCTTTAGATTCACAGAATTTATAATGAAAACCAAGAATAAAGTTTTGTTTTCAAAAAAATATTTCCTTGATAATCAACTAAAAATCTGTATTATCAAAAAAGCGGGGTGTATTGAAAGCCAAAATGCGTAACAGAAAACAGGCAAAAGACAAACCTAGAAACCCGGAGCGTTAAACATGACACAAACCTATAATGAATCATTTCTTGAGGCCATCACACATGGACTTCAAGGGCTTCTCCATGAGTGGGAAATACCCGAAACCGGGGTTGTCTCCCTTTTGAATATTTCGGAAAATGCCACATTTGTGGCCCATGATCCGGAGAGCGGCAAAAAAATCATACTCAGGGTCCACCGGCCGGCCTACCATACCCGGCAGGAGATTGAGTCCGAACTGATTTGGATCGACAGCCTCCGGGAACAAAAAATCGTTCGGACGGCGGCCCCGCTTGAACTGACGTCCGGGGGCAGAATCGCAAGTTTTGCCCATGACGGGGCCGAGCGGCTGGTGGTTGGATTTGAATTTCTGCCCGGCGATGAACCATTAATGAACAATGACCTGACCGCCGATTTTTATACCCTGGGCAGCGTAACGGCACGGCTCCATGAGCATGTTAAATCATGGGCCACCCCGGTGGGATTCAAAAGAAAGGTGTGGGATTTTGACAGCATGCTGGGCCAAGGGCCGTTATGGGGGGACTGGCGCGATGCCATGGGGCTTGATGATAAAGGCCAGGCTGTTTTGGAAGAGACCGCAGACGTTCTGGCCCGGGACCTGGACGCCTTTGGCAGCCAAGCAGACCGGTTCGGACTGGTTCACGCGGATCTGCGGCTTGCAAATCTCCTGGTGGGCCAGGGCGAACTCAGCGTGATCGATTTTGACGATTGCGGTTACAGTTGGTTCATGTATGATTTTGCCGCGGCCATCAGCTTCATGGAAGAGGACGAACAGATACCTGTTCTGAAAGACAGTTGGGTCAAAGGGTATCGATCCGTGGCCTATCTCTCCCCGGAAGAGGAACAGTCCATCCCCATGTTTATCATGCTCAGGCGCATATTGCTCACCGCCTGGCTTGCCAGCCACCGGGAAACAGAAACCGCCCAGCAGCTGGGTCAAACATACACCCAGGGAACCGTTCGCCTGGCCCAGATATACCTGAACACATCCACCATATTTTCGTAAGGCTTCGACATGACAGCAAAAGTTAAACAAATTCTCGACATGAATGCGTTCTCCCCGGATTCAGCCCGGACCACGGACCCCAATAGCCTTCTTGGCCGGCGGCTTAATAATTTCGGTGCAGCATCCGTATTGTTCTACCGCAACCCCATTGAAATGGCCGGGGGACACGGGGCCTGGCTTACGGCAAAGGACGGCACCCAATATCTTGATTTTTACAACAATGTGCCCTCCGTGGGCCATACCCACCCAAAAGTGGTTGAAGCCGTCAGCACGCAGGTGGGCAAGCTCAACATCAACACCCGGTATCTGTCCGGTGTGGTGGACGACTATCTGGACAGGTTAAAAAAGACCTTTCCCGATTATCTTGATAATATTCTAATGTGCTGCACCGGCAGTGAGGCCAATGACCTGGCCTTAAGAATCGCCATGCAGCGCAGCGGCAAACGCGGGTTTATCGTTACGGAAACCGCTTACCACGGCAACACCCTGGCTGTGACCCACATCTCCCCGGCGGCATTGAAAAAAGATCCCCTGCCCGACCATGTGGTTGCGGTTCCGGCGCCGTTTTCCAGAATTTACGGGCAAGACCCCGGAAAAGGATTTGCCGGGGCCGTAAAGCAGGCGGTGGCGGAATTGGAAGAGAGAGGGCATGGCTGCGCCGGTTTGATCTGTGACTCCATTTTTTCCAGTGACGGTGTCATCAGTGATCCGCCCGGATTTTTAAGTGAAGCCGCCGCTGTGGTTAAAAAGGCCGGGGGCCTTTTCATTGCAGACGAAGTTCAGCCCGGATTTGCCAGGACCGGCACCCATATGTGGGGATTTCAACGCCACAATCTTTCCCCGGACCTTGTCACCATGGGCAAACCCATGGGCAACGGTTTTCCCATGGCAGGCGTGGCCGCAAAATCATCTGACGTCAAGCGTTTCTGCGAACATGTCGGTTACTTCAACACCTTCGGCGGCAACCCTGTGGCCGCAGCCGCAGGCCAGGCCGTACTCGACATTATCGAACAAGAAGGACTCATGGAAAATGCGCACCTGGCAGGCAGCCATGCCATGGCCGGCCTCAAAGCGATCCGGCAAAAACACTCCCAGATCAGCGACATCAGGGGCTGCGGCCTGTTTATCGGTATGGATCTGTGTGTTGACGGTGATCCGGACAAGCCTGACCCCGCCCTTGCATCGGATCTGATCAACGCCCTGAAACGCCGCCATATCCTCATCGGCGCTGCGGGCAAATACGGAAACACCCTGAAGCTGAGACCCCCCCTGTGTCTTTCCATAAAAGAGGTGGATATTTTTATGGATAGCCTTTCACAAAGCCTTAATCAGCTTATATAATATCTGGACGGCCCGACTGCAGGGCACCCGGACAACAATTCAGCCATCCTTCAAAAAGCATTTTGGTGGGTGGCTTTTTAAATACCGAGTACCCGTTAACATTCGAGGTGAATACAAAGAATGGTTTTTTTGAATGCCAAGCATAGCCAAGAATATTAGGATTTGAAGGAGCGTAGATAACACGGCTAAGAATTTCATGTATCCATTATCCGCAGAAGATGATCTCGAAAAAGTCCAATTTTGGTTTTAAGATACTGAATTTAGGACTCTATATTTCTTACGAAACCATCAAAGAACAATGGAAGCATCTAAACCACACCGAATCATTCTCTTTCATTCTTCACAAAAATTTTTCCGACAACAACTAGGTCAATGAACCGGCCGCCAATAGGCCCTATCAAAGTCCGATCTCAGCCCACATTGAGATTTTAAATGCCGGGACATTGCGGGTGTATGTTTCAAACGTGGCGCCTAAACGCGATTGAAGTCTCTTTCTTCACTATCATGAAAATGACATTTGTGCAGGCAAAGGGCTTTTTTTAACCAAGTGGCATCCCCAAAAAAAAGTCCGCCTGTCCATCCCTTGGGGGACAGACAGGCGGGCAGGATAATAGATTGAGATCAGGTTCAGTATAAGAGCATCAGCATCAGGTTCAACAATTATCCTAAAATTTACCGCTTCTATATTATCGAAAGATATTCAAGTCAATGAAAAAATTGTGTTTAATTCAAAAAAAATATTCCCTGTTAGATTAAACTCTGTCCAGAGGACTGATATCAGCGCGGCACCAGAGATTAAAAGAATTTTTAACGGATAAAACTCATCTTCTGCCTTGCCCCAAGTTCCGGATAAGGAACCTGGTCTTTTGCTTTTTCAATACAGGTCAACAGCCATGCCATATTACGAATCCAAATTTCGATGGTTTGCAGCCCCTCTATATCCTGCTGGCCCGGGACCAAATTCTGCTGAAAATTGACCTTTCAAAAATCGGTACTACTTTTATTACATTGATCAAGCATTTCACTTACGAGGAGGGATGCGGTATGGGAAAAAAGCGGAACGCCTGCAAGGCGTGCAAAAACAAAAAAGAACATTTGCGCATATCATCTGATGCATCAAAAGCCTTTGTCTGTAAAAAATGCGGCGCATCAACAACAAAAGCCAAGTTGGTTTGCAAACCTGTTAAACAAAATTTGACCCATTTGTGTGAAAAATGCAACCGATTATCCGACAAACCCAAGCAGTTATGCAAGCCTAAAAAAATATTATAACACCTATTTTAAGGACATATTCACGGCATAACAATCTTGATGCCACGCCTATCCGGTGATACAGTCCCGTTTTTACAATATGCCTGCATCACCGGTTCAGGCACCAGGCCCCCGCCCGTAGCCCGGACAAGGTGGGCGCACGATCCATATCTCCAACGCTCCCCTTCCTTTGAAGGTATCTTTTTCCCTTCCGAAATATTCAACAAGCCTAGGGGCCCTGACAAACCCGCAGTTGCCGAAGGCTCAAAAAACGCCAAACACGTCAATAGTCCCTTATTGACGTCATTCCTGTTCCTTTTTTTACATTTATATTCTATGATACAGGGTATTATTTTGAAATAACCGGCATGGGCCGGCCTGACATATAAGCTGCCAGGCTCAGCCCACAATAAAGTTTGAAAGATCTGAGGAACTTACCCGGACTTTCTTATAAAAATAAGTGAGTAGTGCCATGGCCAAAACATCAAATCGAACAGTAAGCATTTCCTGCCGCCTCAAGGCGTTACGCACACAAAAAAAAATGACCCAGTCTGAACTTGCCGGTTTTGTGGGTATCAAGCGCCAGGCTGTTTATGATATTGAAGCCGGCCGCTACCTGCCCAACACCGGGATAGCCCTTGCCATGGCCCAGGTGCTGGGCTGCCGGGTGGAGGACATTTTTCATCAGGCACCGGGCCAGGCCAGGGATGTGGTCCTGGTGGACCAGGAACATGCCTGGGGGCCCCGGGTGAACATCGCCAAGGTCCGGGACCGCCACTTTGCATACCCCCTTGTGGGAACCCATGCCAGGATGGAGGATATGGGCGCAGCAGACGCACTGCTTGAGCCGTGCCAGGCAAGGGCAAAAATATTATTACCCGAGGAGCGGGTTGCTTCCACAGCCCTGCTTTTAGGCTGTGATCCGGCATTTTCCGTCCTGGGCCACCGGGTTCGTGAAACCCCGGGCCATGCTGGCCTGACGGTCAGGTTTGCCTCCAGTCAAACGGCGGTCACCCGGGTGGCCTCGGGCCAGGCCCATATCGCAGGCACCCACATGCACCCCCGGGGCGGGGGTGATGATGGAAACAAATTTCTGGTTTCCCGGAAAATGAAAGATCTCTCAGGTATTCTCATTGCCTTTTCAGCCTTTGAAGAGGGGCTGCTGGTGGCCCCTGGGAACCCCAAAGGGATTACAGGCGTTGCCGATCTGGCACGCAGTGATATCCGGCTGATCAACCGTGAGGAAGGCGCCGCCCTTCGCAGCCTGCTGGATGATTTGCTCACAGAGGAAAACATTCCTGCAACGGCAATACAGGGATATGGCCATCTGGTGCACAGTCATGCCCAGGGCGCCCAGGCCGTACGCCATGACGTCTGTGATGCGGCGTTAGGGCTGCGGGCCGTGGCCGTGACCCATGGATTGGATTTTATCCCCCTTTCCCATGTCCGTTGTGATCTTGCCATTCCTTTGGACCTGATGACCCATCCAGGTGTTGCAGCAGCGCTGGATATTATCCAGACCCGGGCGTTCAGGGAAGAACTGGCCTGTCTGCCCGGCTATGAAACGTCAGATACCGGCCGCATAATTGCAGAATTGTAACACAGGGCATCCCGGTTACACTTACAACAATATACGCATTGAATTTAGACAGTTTCGACCCCGGACTTACGAACCCGTTATTAAGATGATGGGCTGCCCTGGACGGTGATGGCCCGGAACAGCCCATGGTGGCAATTAACCATTAAGCGACATCTGAATATTCAGCATCAATGATGTCGTCATCATCCCGGGACGCTGTATTCC
>JAKSBO010000698.1 GCA_022361095.1 Desulfobacterales bacterium
TCACTGTATACATTGATAAAACCGGTATTTTGCTTGACTATGCCGTAAACCGTTGACAGTCCCATTCCGGTCCCCTGGCCTTGCCCTTTGGTCGTGTAAAACGGCTCAAAGATTTTATCCATGGTCTGTTTATCCATACCACAGCCATTGTCACTTACCGCCAGCATGACATACCTGCCCGGGATAAATCCGTCATGTTCGGCGCAGTAAGCAGCGTCAAATTCAATATTCTGGGTTTCAATGGTGATCTTGCCCGGACCATCAACGGCATCCCTGGCATTTACACATAGATTTACGAGAATTTGATCCACCTGGGACGGATCCATCTTCACCGGCCATAAATCGGTTCCCGGTATCCAGAGCAGGTCTATATTTTCACCGATGAGCCGCCCAAGCAGCGTGAGCATTCCCTGCAGCGTGCGGTTCAGGTCAAGGGTTTTCGGCTTGATTATCTGCTTGCGGGCAAAGATCAGCAACTGCCGTGTGAGCTCCATGGACCGGATCCCCGCCTTATGGATGCCCTTGATTTTGCGGCGCATCGGATTGTCATCGTCGTCAAGATCCATAAGTATCAGCTCTGCGTACCCGATGATCACGTTCAGCATATTGTTGAAATCATGGGCCACACCACCTGCAAGCTGGCCGATCGCTTCCATTTTCTGGCTCTGGCGGACCTGTGCTTCTAGCTTTTTACGTTCCGTGACATCCTCAAAATTGCCTTCATAGAACAGCACCTGTCCTTCGCTGTCCCATACCGTCCGGCATGTCAGCCATACATTGATGACCGTTCCATCGATCCGTTGCATCTGAACTTCATAATCTCGCACGATGCCTTCGCGTTCGGCTAATGAGCGCCACTGTTCACGGTCATCGGGGTTGGGGTAGATTTTTTTAGAGTTTGTCTTTATCAGGGTTTCCTTATCCGGAAATCCCATCATCCGGACAAGGGCCGGGTTGACATTAAGGAACTGCCCTGCCGGCGTACTCCTGAAAAGTGCCACGGGAAGCCCTTCAAACAGTCCCCGATACCCTTTCTCACTCTCCTGTAACGCACTCTGGCGCACTTCCAGGGCATCAGCCATCTGCTGAAAACTGTCCGACAGCGCGGTTAATTCTGAAAACGCCGCGGGCATTGAGGCCAATGCCCTGCTTTGGTCAAAATCTGCATTGGCCAGTGCGCCTGCCCGGTGGTTAAGTGCGACCAAAGGCGCAACAATCCGCTGGTTGAGCTGTTTGCGAAGATTCCATGACAGTACCGGCCAGATACCCAGTGCCACCGGTAATGTCAATGCCAGTGCCCAGATAAAGGAACTCAAGGCAGCAAACAGCGGCACATGGACCACAGCAACCCAATTGGTTTGCTCAACCCGGACGGCACTGCCCAGAACCGACTTTGGGCCGTATTTGTAAATCAGCGTGGTCTCAATGCTGCCTTCCCCGGGGTAAAGTTTTGGAGATTCCGGGTTGGTTTGCTGCCCGGCCGCATTGGGACCGGCTTGGGCCAGCAGGGTCCCCGACTGGTCCATCAAAAAGACCGAACCTTGATCCATTGTATGTTTTTTGGCCGTGATTTTGTTTTGCAGTGCCCTAAGGTTCAATTCCCCAACAACAAATCCGCCCCGGGGGAGCCTGCGAATCAGATAAACCGTGGGATTGCCCGTGTGAGTGGATATGACCAGCCGGGGAATAGTTAAATCCTTATTTTCATCTTGCTTGAAATACGGCAGGTTGGACACATCCCGGCCATGGCTGCCTGGATCAGAAGACACCAATGACTTAATCCTGCCGCTTGAGTCCAGATGGCTGAGCATGTCAAAACAGTTGCAAGCCTCCCAGATGCCATGCATGACAGCCCGGCGCTGTGACGGCGCGGTCTGGGCCACCCGGACCACGGCATCCATGGAACCGTTTGCCTGCTCCAGATATTGCTCCA
>JAKSBO010000428.1 GCA_022361095.1 Desulfobacterales bacterium
CGTTTTTTATTAAACCCTGGCAATTTTTTGAACTGAACTATACCGATGGAGGCCGCGAGATCATTCATATTGTATTTATACCCCAACACATTCAACTCATAAAACCAATGCATGGCATCCTGATCGGCCTGAGTATATGTTTGGGCCCTTTTCCAGTTATCCTTGTCAATTCCTACCCAACGCATCGCCTTGACATTTTTGAACAGTTCCGAGTCATTGGTAACCATCATACCTCCGTCGCCGGTGGTCATGAGCTTTTTTTCCTCAAATGAGTAACAACCGACATCTCCCCAGGTACCCAACATTTTGTTTTTATATACACCACCTGCTGTATGGGCACAGTCTTCAATGACTTTCAATCCTTTTTCCTTAGCCCAAGGCATCAGTTTTTCCATAGGGACTGGGTGACCGGCATAATGGACCGGCATGACCGCCACACAATCTTTGTTATACTTTCGCTCCAAATCTTCCAAGCTAATTCCTAAGGTGATCGGATCTGAATCTACAAATACCGGGACAAGGCGGTTATATAAAATGGCAGATGCGGTGGAAGAAAATGTCAATGAAGGAACTAACACCTTTTTGCCTTCAGAAAATCTGAATACTGCCAGGGCCAAATGCAATGCAGCAGTAGCAGAATTCAATCCCACAGCCATTTTTGCACCAGTAAAATCCTGCCAGACCTGTTCGAATTCACTTACTTTGGAACCGAGGCCCACCCAAGAACGATCAAAGGCTTCTTTGACGGCCTGTAGTTCTTCTTCACCGAAGGACGGTTTAAATAGTCTGATATTCATACTGGAACCCCTTTATATCTGGCAACAATTGACTCAAAGGAAAGATTATTCTGATCTTTTTCTGAAAGAACCGGCTTTTTCACTGGCCAATCAATACCTATAGATTTATCATCCCAAGCAAGGCCCACTTCAGATTTTTTTGAATAATAATTGTCTACTTTATATAAGATCTCTGAAACACCACTTAATGTACAGAATCCATGGGCAAATCCCCTGGGGATGTATATAGCTTTTTTATTTTCTTCAGACAATTCAACACTATCCCATTGCCCGAATGTAGCTGACTCTAAACGAAGATCAACAAATACATCCCAAATAGCCCCCCGGATGCACCGGACAAGTTTAGATTCCGAATACGGAGGAAACTGAAAATGCAACCCCCGAATGATCCCTTTTTTTTCTGACCGGGAATGATTTTCCTGGACCCACGCTGTAGTCATGCCATGTTCCTGGAAAATGGAATCATCAAAAGTCCGCATAAAAAATCCTCTATCATCCTTCAAGGGATCTAAACTAATCTCAAAAGTCCCTTTCAATTTAAGTGTCTTGATAATCATGATTATTGGCCGCTCGAGTTTGTTATCCAGCACATTTTTTTTCCATACGCGGTAAGAGTATAATCCTCAAAATCCTGGTGTGTAAGCACCTTACTCTTTGAATAATATTGTTTATACCAAACCGCTGTTTTTTCCAATGATAAGCTGGAGTCCCAGACCGGGCGCCAATTAAGAAGACTGTTAGCCCTGGCACAATCCAACCGGAGCAGGCCAGCTTCATGGGGCTGATCATTGTCTGAGTGAAGTTCGTATGTCATATCACTCCAATGGACTTTGAACTGCTGAGCCACCTGTTTCACTGTCATACTGTTGTCCGGAGACGGGCCAAAGTTATAGGCATCTGCATGATTTTTTTTGCCTTCTAAAAGCTTCTGGCCCAATAGCAAATACCCACTTAAGGGATCCAGCACATGCTGCCAAGGCCGAATGGCAGATGGGTTTCGAAGAATTACAGGCCGTTGTTTTGCGGTGGCCCGAGCGATATCCGGTATCAAGCGGTCTTCCCCCCAGTCACCACCGCCGATGACATTGCCAGCCCGGGCTGTGGCCACAAGCGTGTGGTGGGTAATCCCATATTGATCTAAATCGAAATAAGACCGGCGATAGGAGGCAGTCATTAGTTCAGCACATCCCTTGGAGGCACTGTAGGGATCAAAACCACCCATGGGGTCATTTTCCCGGTATCCCCAGACCCATTCCTTGTTTTCATAACATTTATCCGAGGTGATGGTTACAATGGCCCGAACGGCATCTAATTTGCGGCAGGCTTCGTAAAGGTGAATTGTACCCATGACATTAGTTGCAAAAGTTTCCACCGGTTTCCGGTACGACCGCCGTACCAAAGGCTGGGCTGCCAGGTGAAAGACAATATCCGGCTGAATAGCCTGGATGGCCTTAACCAATGCTCGAATATCTCGGATGTCTGCGAAGACAGACTGGATGGGAAGGTCTAAAAGTTGAAAATGGCAGGGACGCGTATCTGGATGCAGGGCCAGGCCAAAGACCTGAGCTCCAAGCCGGGAAAGCCAAAAAGTAAGCCAGGATCCTTTGAACCCTGTGTGGCCTGTGACTAGAACCCGTTTGCCGAAATAGATATCTGCAAACATGACAGGCACTTTATTTATCCCACATTTTCCAGGGTGCTTTTCCCGTATTCCACATCTGCCCCAACCTTATTTTATCTCTCAATGTATCCATCGGATGCCAAAACCCTGAATGCTGATAGGTGTATAATTGCTCATCTTCAGATAGGCCTTTTAGCGGGGCCTGTTCCCAGACGGTTTCATCTCCCTCAATATAATTGAACACATCCATTTCACAAACAAAATAGCCAGCATTGATCCAGGAACCATCCCCTTTGGGTTTTTCGACGAACCGACTGACCTTTCCACCATGAACAATATCCAATGCCCCGAACCGGCCTGCGGGTTGGGATGAAGTCATTGTAATAGCTTTACCATGCTGTTTATGAAACGAAATTAATTCCGAGATATTAATGTCTGCCACACCATCTCCGTATGTCAGCATGAACGGTTCATTCTCAGACATATACTTTCTAGCTCGAAGAACTCTGCCTCCAGTCATGGTCTCCAAGCCTGTATCCAATAATGTGACCTTCCAAGGTTCACTCGGGTTGTTATGAATTTTCATTCTATTTTCGGCCAAATCAAAAGTGACATCAGCGCAGTGCATAAAATAATTGGCAAAATACTCTTTAAGTATATACCCTTTATAGCCACACAAAATAATAAAATCATTGAAACCATAGTGCGAGTAAATTTTCATAATGTGCCACAGCACCGGTTTTCCTCCGATTTCAACCATAGGCTTTGGTTTTACAACCGTTTCTTCACTCAATCGTGAGCCTAATCCACCGGCAAGAATCAATACCTTCATATTTTTAGCACTCCCTATATTTGCTCTTTGACAAAATTCAATTTCTCTAAAATAGATTCCTTAAAAGGTGTTTATGATGGTATTCACCTGACAGTCCATCAAAAGTAAGTTGGTGGTCATCCACTGTAACCTCCCCATAAATTAGTTCCATTGAAAAGTAGAGATTTCTGAACTATGTACTCTTTAAAAGGAG